>NZ_JBFAHW010000054.1:0-69952 GCF_040654355.1 Streptomyces sp. NPDC050704
AGTGTGCATCTCAGTTGGGGGTGGGGGGGGGGGGGGGGGGGGGGCTGGTCGCGCAGTTCCCCGCGCCCCTGAAAAGCGGGCTGCGCCCTGCTTTTCAGTCCGGCCAGGTCCACTCAGCCCGACCCCCGCCCACCCTGCCTGGTCGCGGCCCACTCAGCCCGTCCGGCGTTTGAGGACAAGGCCGTTCAGGCCGAAGCGGGGGTCTGGGGGGCGCAGCCCCCAGGGATGGGACGGGTAGGGGCGGCGGGGGCGAGTAAACCTCCGGCCTCAGCCCAATGCCCGGCCCAGCAGGTACACCGCCGGGGCCGCCGCCGCCAACGGCAGGGCCACGCCGGCTGTGAAGTGGACGAAGCGGGACGGGTAGTCGTAGCTGGCGACACGGTGGCCGATCAGGGCGCAGGCTCCGGCCGCGGTTCCGAGCAGGGCGCCGTCGGGACCGAGGTCGGTCAGGCCGCCCGTCACGGCGCCCGCGCCGGCCGCCGCCAGCAGGGCGACGATCACCGAGGCGGGAGTGGGAAGCGGCAGCGCCCGGGCCAGGATCGCCACGGCGACCGCCGCCCCGCCCACCGTCACGGCATCCGGCTCCGCCCCGAGATGCCCCGCCGCGACGATCGCCAGCGCCGCCGAGGCGACCGCGGCCATCAGCCCGTACATCCGCTCGTCGGGCTCGGCGCGGCTGCGCAGTTGCAGGACCAGGGCGAGCAGGACCCACACACCGAGGGTCCCGAGGATCGCGGCGGGCGCGTTCTCCCGCCCGGTCGCGAGCAGTGCCACGTCCGCGGTGAGCGCACCCGCGAAGGCGATCGCGATGCCCTGCCTGGCCGGCCACATCCCGTTCAGCCGGAACCAGCCCGCCGCGGTCACGGCCTGCAGGATCACCAGCGGTACGACCAGCGCGTACTCCCCGACGGCCGCCGCACCGGCGAGCAGCAGCGCGAGCACCGCCGTCAGCACGGCCGGCTGACCGCCGGGCTCGATGATCGGCGAACGCCCCTCGGCACGGGCGCGCTGGGCGTCGGTGACGCGGGCGTTGCCGGTGATGGTGGGCGGGCCGTAGCCGGTGGAGGCGGAGGCGGCGGCTGCGGCTGCTTCGGGGGGCGCGGTCATGGGCGCGACGTTTCCGGGGCCCTGGGCCTGAGGGACCTGGGCCTGGGAGACCTGGGGGGCCTGGTGGGCCTGGCCCTGGAAACCTTGGGGCTGGTAGCCGTCAGGCTGCTGCCATTGAGCCTGGTGGGCCTGAGGCTGAGCCCCGTATTGGGCTCTGTATTGGGCTCCGTACGCGGGATCTCCCGCACCCTGCGGAGGCAGATACGCCGTGTCGGTCGCGTTCGTCGCGGGTGTGACCGGCGAATGGGTCTGCGTCTCCCAGGTCTGGCCCTCCCACTGCTGGGTGTACTGCTGCCGGGCCGCGTCGTCGTACTGCTGCTGTTGTCCGGGCCAACCGGGCTGCTGTTGCTGCGGCGGTTGCGACGGCTGCTGCGCCTGCGGCTGCTGATACGGGTCGTAGCCCTCGTAGGGCTGGTTCCCCTCGTACGGCTGGTCGCTCATGATCCCGTCACCCTCCTGCGAACGGCGGGAGCACCTCGACCGTGCCGCCCTCGGCCAGCCGTACCGTCTCATGTCCGCGGGTGCCCACGGGGTCACCGTCGATGAGGAACGAGCATCGCCGCAGTACGCGGACGAGTTCGCCGGGGTGTCGCTCGCGTGCCGCGTCCAGTGCGCCGGCGAGGGTCTCCGCCTCGTACGGCTCCTCCGCGACGCCCGCGGCGGCCTTGGCGGCGGCCCAGTAACGCACCGTGCCCTTTGCCATCTGGTCCCTCGATCAATGGTGAAAGAAATGGTGAGAGAAAAAGTAATGGAGAAGGCCAGGCTAGCCCGCGGCCCCGGCCGCCTCCGCCGCCCACTCCCCGATCCTGCGCAGCAGTTCGTCCTCCGCCGCGTTCTCCGCGTGGCCCATCCCCGGCTCCAGCCACAGCTCGGCGTGGCCCCCGGCAGCGGCGGCCAGCATGCGCGGGTGGTCGACCGGGAAGTAGCCGTCACGGTCGCCGTGGACGATGAGCAGCGGGGTGGGTGCGATGAGGGGCACCGACTCCACCGGGGAGGACGGGACCGGGTTCCAGTCGCGGTGGTGGATGCGGGTGCGCAGGCCGTAGCGGCCGACGGCGCGGCCCACCGGGCGGGTTACCAGCCAGTGCACGCGCCGCATAGGGGCCGTACCCCGGTAGTACCAGCGAGCCGGTGCACTCACCGAAACCACCACGTCCGTATGCGCTCCCGCGCGCCCCTCGTGCTCCGCCGGCTCCTCGGCGGCGGCCGCGCGCAGGGCCGCGTGCCGGAGCACCACCGAGCCGCCCATCGAGAAACCGACGGTGGCCACCCGGGTGTGACCGAGCTCTCGCGCCCACTGGATCGCCGCCGCCAGGTCGAGCACCTCGCGGTCGCCGACCGTGGAGCGCCCGCCGGAGGCGCCGTGCCCCCGGAAGGAGAACGTGACCACCGCCGCGTACTGCGCGAACGCGGCCGCCGCTCGC
Source organism: Streptomyces sp. NPDC050704 (assembly GCF_040654355.1). Classification (NCBI taxonomy): domain Bacteria; kingdom Bacillati; phylum Actinomycetota; class Actinomycetes; order Kitasatosporales; family Streptomycetaceae; genus Streptomyces; species Streptomyces sp. NPDC050704. The sequence goes on from NZ_JBFAHW010000054.1 coordinate 2,532, forward strand.
CTTACGTGGGGCCGTTCCAGGTCGCCGGTGAAGCCGTGCGCCAGGACGATTACGAACTCGTTGGACGCGCCTTTTCCGGGGTCGTACGCCGCATCGATCGTGACTCCGTCGACCGTGCGCAGAAACCTTCGCAGTGCCTCTTTCGAAGATCTTCCTGCCGTCTCAGGGTTTGGACGAATGAAAGATCGCGTCACATGACCTGCCGGACCTTGGCTCATGTGGGCTATTCTGCTCGGCAGAGGACTCGGGCAGCGTAGCCCCCGGGTCCTTTTGCGCTTTCTGAAGCGTTGTATACGAACCCTGTATACGGCTCTCCAGCGTGACCGTAGGACGCGAACGCGACGCGAAAGTGGCGTGGAAGCAACGTGCGGGCAACACGAAAGCGCAGCTGCGGCGCCCAGGGGCGCGGGAGCCGCAACAGTACGAAGCAGTGCCGCAAACGTCCTCGCAGGGACCGAGGAGGAACCGACGTTATGGGCGAGCGAACCGTGCACATCCGTATGACGACCGAGGCAGGTGGGGTGCGATGAGCTCTCTGCTGCTCCTTACCAATGCCCTTCAGCCGTCGACGGAGGTGCTTCCCGCCCTCGGCCTGCTGCTGCACAACGTGCGCGTGGCTCCGGCAGAGGGCCCCGCACTCGTCGACACCCCGGGTGCCGACGTCATCCTCATCGACGGCCGGCGTGATCTCCCGCAGGTGCGCAGCCTGTGCCAGCTGCTGCGTTCCACGGGCCCCGGCTGTCCGCTCATCCTGGTCGTGACGGAAGGCGGCCTCGCGGCCGTCACCGCCGACTGGGGCATCGACGACGTGCTGCTCGACACCGCCGGTCCGGCGGAGGTCGAGGCCCGGCTGCGGCTGGCCATGGGCCGGCAGCAGATCGTCAACGACGACTCCCCCATGGAGATCCGCAACGGCGACCTCTCGGTCGACGAGGCGACGTACAGCGCGAAGCTCAAGGGCCGGGTCCTCGACCTGACCTTCAAGGAGTTCGAGCTGCTGAAGTACCTGGCCCAGCACCCTGGTCGCGTCTTCACCCGCGCCCAGCTCCTCCAGGAGGTCTGGGGCTACGACTACTTCGGCGGTACGCGCACGGTGGACGTGCACGTACGACGGCTGCGCGCGAAGCTCGGACCCGAGCACGAGTCGCTGATCGGGACCGTCCGGAACGTCGGTTATCGATTCGTTACGCCGGAGAAGGTGGACCGCGCCGCGGACGAGGCGAAGGCCAGGGCAGCCCTGGCAAAGCCGGAGGATGCGGACGAGACGGCCCACCTGGACGCGGTGGACGCCGTCGAGGGCGCCGCGGAGGCGCAGGAAGACGCCGTCCGGCCTGCCCAGAGGTAGGTCCATCCGCGTAGACTCCGCGCGTGGCCAAGGTGACTCGGGATGACGTGGCGCGACTGGCGGGTACTTCCACCGCCGTCGTCAGCTATGTCATCAACAACGGACCCCGGCCGGTCGCCCCGGCCACGCGCGAGCGTGTACTCGCCGCGATCAAGGAGCTGGGGTACCGACCGGACCGGGTCGCCCAGGCCATGGCGTCGCGGCGGACGGATCTCATAGGCCTGATCGTGCCGGACGCGCGCCAGCCGTTCTTCGGCGAGATGGCGCACGCGGTCGAACAGGCCGCGTCCGAGCGCGGAAAAATGGTGCTCGTCGGGAACTCCGACTACATCGGCGAGCGCGAGGTCCACTATCTGCGGGCCTTCCTCGGTATGCGGGTCTCCGGGCTGATCCTCGTCAGCCACGCCCTGAACGACAACGCGGCCGCCGAGATCGACGCGTGGGACGCCCGGGTGGTGCTGCTGCACGAGCGGCCCGAGGCGATCGACGACGTCGCGGTCGTCACGGACGACATAGGCGGCGCACAGCTCGCCACCGCCCATCTGCTCGAACACGGCTACGAGTACGTCGCCTGTCTGGGCGGCGTCGCCGAGACCCCCACCGTCGGCGACCCGGTCTCCGACCACGTCGAGGGCTGGCGGCGGGCGATGCACGAGGCCGGCAAGTCCACCGAGGGTCGCCTCTTCGAGGCGCTCTACAACCGGTACGACGCCTATCAGGTGGGCTTGCAGCTGCTGGCCGGGCCCGATCGGCCGCCGGCGATCTTCTGCTCCACCGATGACCAGGCCGTCGGCATTCTGCGGGCCGCGCGCGAGCTTCGTATCGATGTGCCGGGTGAGCTGGCCGTGGTCGGGTTCGACGACATCAAGGAAGCCGGGCTGACGGACCCGCCGATGACGACGGTCGCCTCCGATCGGTCCGCGATGGCTCGGGCCGCGGTGGATCTTGTGCTGGACGAGGGGCTGCGGGTCGCGGGCTCGCGGCGCGAGCGGTTGAAGGTGTTTCCTTCGCGGTTGGTTGTGCGGCGGTCTTGCGGGTGTGAGTAGCTCCGCGGAGCGCTCCGCGGGTTGGGCTGGTTGGTCTTTTTTGGGGCGCGGGTAGCTCTGCGGGTTGGGCCGGTTTCCGGGTGCGGGTTCGTGGCGGGCAGGTCGTGCCCGGCCCGTGGTGCGGACCGGGCACTGGTGGAGTCCTTGTCGGTCAGGGCGCAGCGTCCTGACGGCGTTCGGGGTTTCAGTTCTGCACCACGAGGACGAGTCGCGTCTGCTCCTGCTCGGGGACCAGAGCAACTCGCTTGGGCAGCAGGGAACGATCTTCGACGCTTTGCCGGCCGAGATACAGGTCCGTGTCCGCCAGCTTCAGCAGGAACATGCCCGTTTCCTGGATCTTGTCCGTCGCCGCGTTGCTGTCGTCGTCGATCCGGTAGGCGATCCATGTCGAGTTGCGGGTCTTGGCGTCGGTCGACCTCGCCTCGGCCTGGGTGTAGAGCTCGGTGTCGGGGACGGCGAGGTACCTGCCCGTGCTCTTCTCCTGCAACTGGATTCCGCCGTTGACCGGGAGGATCGTCCATTGGGACGGGAGGGGCTCGGGAAGCAGGGCCGCGAAGACCATGTCGTCGATGACTGTCACGTTCGCGCCGTTGACCGTGATCCCGACAACCGTGTCGGTGTCTGCCATGTCGTATACCTCCGTGTTGCGTCCGGTGACGTGAGCCTCCCGAAAGCGCGAGAAGCGGGCAAGACCGTGGTTCGACATGGCGAGAACGTGCCGCCAGGAAGTAGCCACCTCGCTGCCACCTCGTTGGACTCCCGGCGGCTTTATATCGGGCATACGCGGTTCTGTCGGGCTTCTCAGGGAGCACTCAGGGAGCTCTCATGGACGCGCGACAAGCTCTGAGTCATGACCGAGAGCTTCCGCCGCAGCGGCGAGTACCCCGAGGGTGACCAGCACCAGTCCGCGTACCGCGAGCAGCAGTACGCCTCTTCCGCGAACCCCGCGGACTCCTCCACGAGCTCCCCCGTGAACCCGGAGTGGCCGCCCCCGCCGGCGTACGCTCCCACGGCGCTGCTCACCGAGCCCGTCTCCGCCGCTCCCCGCAGGCGTGCCAAGGGTCCGCTCGCCCTGCTGGCCGCCGTCGCGATAGCCGCGGCGGCTGTGGGCGGCGGTACCGCGTACGCCTTCCAGGAGCTGGCCGGCAGCGACACCGTGGCGACCAGCAGCACCACCACGAGCGTCCTGCCCGCCAGCAAGAAGGGTTCCGTCGCGGCGGTGGCCGAGGCGGTCAGCCCGAGCATCGTCGAGATCAGCGCCACCTCGAACGCCGGTCAGGCCACCGGCTCCGGCGTGATCATCACGACCGGCGGCGAGATCATCACCAACAACCACGTGGTCTCGGGCGCCTCCCAGATCAAGGTGCAGCTGAGCGACGGCAAGTCGTACACCGCGAAGGTCGTCGGCACCGACAGCAAGAAGGACCTCGCGCTGATCAAGCTGGAGAACGCGCCCTCCGGTCTGAAGGCGGCGACCCTCGGCGACTCCGACGGCGTCAAGGTCGGCGACGAGGTCGTGGCGATCGGCTCCCCCGAGGGCCTGACCGGCACCGTCACCAGCGGCATCGTCTCCGCGCTCGACCGGGACGTCACCGTCTCCACTGACGAGAGCCAGGGCCAGCAGCAACAGCAGGGCGGCGGCAGCGGTCAGTGGCCGTTCGAGTTCGGCGGCCAGCAGTTCAACGGCGACACGGGTTCGTCGACGACCACGTACAAGGCCCTGCAGACCGACGCGTCCCTCAACCCCGGCAACTCCGGCGGCGCCCTCATCGACATGAACGGCAACATCATCGGCATCAACTCCGCGATGTACTCGGCCGCGGACGCCAGTTCGTCGACCGCGGGCAGCGTGGGCCTCGGCTTCGCCATCCCGATCAACACCGTCAAGTCCGACCTGGACACCCTGCGCGGCGGCTCGACCACCTGATTCCGGGCTCCACCCTGCCGACTCTGAAAGGTCCCTCATGATCACTGTCATCCAGCACACCGCTACGGAGACCGGCCCGGCAGGGCTCGACCTCGCACTGAAGGTGGCCCACGAGCTGCACGCCCCGGCGCCCCGCGCGCCCGAGGTGGCCGCCGCGGCCCCGCGTACCGCCGCCGTCCGTCGAAGCGCCGGCCGCCGTCGTCCCGTACGGGGCTGATCCCCTCCGAGGCCAGCCGGACCACCGGCCTCCCGAGACGGCCCAGAAACGTGCGAGGCTGAACGCGCCCCGACCACGTCCCACCGCACCCGAGGAACTGACCGCGATGAGCCCCGCCGAAGGCGACCGTGACCCCCAGCGCATCCTGATCGTCGACGACGAGCCGGCGGTACGCGAAGCACTCCAGCGCAGCCTCGCCTTCGAGGGATACGCCACCGAAGTCGCGGTCGACGGCGCGGACGCCCTCGAAAAGGTCACCGCCTACCAGCCCGACCTGGTCGTCCTCGACATCCAGATGCCGCGCATGGACGGGCTGACCGCCGCCCGCCGGATGCGCGGCGCGGGCACGATGACGCCGATCCTGATGCTCACGGCCCGCGACACGGTCGGCGACCGGGTCACCGGCCTCGACGCCGGCGCCGACGACTACCTGGTCAAGCCCTTCGAACTGGACGAACTGTTCGCCCGCGTACGGGCCCTGCTGCGCCGCAGTTCGTACGCGGCCGCGTCGGTCGGCGCCCAGGAGAACGACACGCTCACCTTCGGCGACCTGCGGATGGATCTCGCGACGCGGGAGGTCACACGGGGTGGGCGGGCTGTGGAACTGACCCGCACCGAGTTCACCCTGCTGGAGATGTTCCTGGCGCACCCCCGCCAGGTCCTGACGAGGGAACAGATCCTGAAGGCGGTGTGGGGCTTCGACTTCGAGCCGTCCTCCAACTCCCTTGATGTGTACGTGATGTATCTGCGCCGGAAGACCGAGGCGGGCGGGGAGCCGCGGCTCGTGCACACCGTGCGGGGTGTGGGGTATGTGCTGCGGTCGGGTGGGGCGGAGTGAAGAAGACACTGACAAAGGTCGTACGGCGGTTCCGGTCCCTGCCGATTCGTTCGCGCTTGGCGTTGCTGGTAGCGGCGGCGGTGGCGTTCGCGGTGGCGGCGGTTTCGGTGGCTTGCTGGTTCATCGTGCAGGGGAAGCTGTACGACGAGCTTGACGAGGATTTGCGGGCCAAAGCAGGCAAGTCGCAGGAGATCACCGACGTCCAGGCGCTCCTCAGTACCTGCCCCGAGGCGCCGACGGGTCCAGCCGGTTGGCAGCGGCCGGACTACTACCTGCAACTGGTCAAATCGGACGGCACACCCTGCGTCGCCTCGAACTCCGCGGGAACGGTGAATGTCGTCAGCAGTGACACCAAGGTGATCGGGAGCGCCGAACCCGGCCAGGGGACATTCCGCAACGGCACGGACAGCGAAGGCCAACCCGTGAGGGTGCTGACCATGCCGCTGGTCGTCAATATGGGCCCCGGCGCTCGGACCCTGTCCGACGACGCCGCTTTCCTTATCGCCTACCCCCTCAAAAGCACCGAGTCCACCCTCAACGAACTGGCCCTGCTCCTCCTCGCCGTGTCCGGCATCGGAGTAGTGGGTGCCGGAGTTGCCGGCCTGTGGGTCGCCCGCGCCGGCCTCCGCCCCGTCGACCGACTCACAGACGCGGTCGAACACGTGGCCCGCACCGAAGACCTGACCATCCGCATCCCCGTGGAGGACGAGAGCGAGGACGAGATCGCCCGCCTCTCCCGCTCCTTCAACTCGATGACGTCCGCCCTGGCCTCCTCCCGCGACCTGCAACAACAGCTCATCGCGGACGCCGGTCACGAACTCCGTACGCCCCTCACCTCCCTCCGTACGAACATCGAACTCCTCACCCGCAGCGAGGAGACGGGCCGCCCGATCCCCGAGGCCGACCGCAAGGCGCTGCTCGCCTCGGTCAAGGCGCAGATGACCGAACTGGCCGCGCTGATCGGCGACTTGCAGACGCTGTCGCGTTCGGAGGCGGGCACGCCGGCCGACCGCGTGCAGGTGATCGCGTTGCAGGACATCGTGGAGTCGGCCCTGCGCCGCGCCCGCCTGCGCGGCCCGGAACTGACGATCACGGCGGACATCGACCCCTGGTTCGTCCGGGCGGAGCCCTCCGCACTGGAACGGGCCATCGTGAACATCCTCGACAACGCGGTGAAGTTCAGCCCCGACGGCGGCACCATCGACGTCACCCTCACCAACGGCGAACTGACCGTCCGGGACCACGGCCCCGGCATCCCCGCCGAGGACCTCCCGCACGTCTTCGACCGCTTCTGGCGCTCCCCGAGCGCCCGCGCACTCCCGGGCTCGGGCCTCGGCCTGTCGATCGTGGCCCGTACGGTGCAACAGGCGGGCGGCGAGGTCGTGTTGAGCCCGGCGGAGGGCGGCGGCACGGTGGCGACGGTACGGCTGCCCGGCGCCCCGACGGCTCCGCCGGAGCTGCCCTGACCCTGACCCTGACCCTGACCCGGGAGCGGTCGGACTCAGACGCTGTCGGCGGCGATCAGGAGGTAGTGGAAGCTGCCTTCCCGGTACGCGGTCAGGAAGGGGTCCTCGATGCCGGTCGCGAGTGAGGACCTGGCCCGCAGTTCCCAGTAGGGGATGGTCGCGGCCGTGAGGTCGATGACGTTGATGGGGACGAGGCCGTTGGCGGCGAGTGCCTTGAAGTACGCGCTGCGGGAGTGGATGTTGCAGGTGTAGTGCTCGTCGATGCGGCTGACGGCCTTGGAGCGGCCGCCGGTGACGTCGTTGTAGCAGCCGGTGATGCAGACGTACCGCCCGCCGTGGACCAGTAGTCGGGAGTACTCGGAGAAGAGCTGGAACAGGTCCACGTACATGGTGGACTCGTTGTTCCAGATCCCCTGGAACGCCCCGGACGGCAGACCCGTGTCCAGCATGTTGCGGAAGTGGTAGGCCACCTTGGCGTCCACGCCGCGCCTACGGGCCTGGTCGTTGGCGAACTCGACCTGCGACTCGGAGATGGAGACACCGTCGACCCGGCAGCCGAAGCGCTGGTTGGCCATGATGCTGGTGCCGCCCCGGCCGCAACCGGCGTCCAGCAGACGGTGGTTGGGCGCGACGGTCCCCAGGTGGTCGAGGAGAACGTCCGCCTGCGCCGACTCCAGACGGTGCATCTCCTCGACGATGCGCTCGTCCCGGGTCTCCTCGGGGCCCTCCAGGACCGAGGGGTCCCAGTCGCCGATCCCGTAGTGGTGGTGGTAGAGGCCGTCGACATCTCCGAGGCGCAGATTGACCGGGTCCTTCTCCTTGTTCCAGTACTCCGCGACCGCCTGCTGATAGGCGGTGCGCACCACGCGGGCGGAGGTTTCCGGAGTCATCGCCATCGTGAGAGCTCCTTATCAGGCCGGGCCTGTATCAAGCGGCCTGCATCAGGCGCGCGTACGGGAGACCTCGACGTTCTCCAGAACGCCGAGCGCGTCGGGGACGAGCACGGCCGCCGAATAGTAGGCGCTGACCAGGTAGGAGATGATGGCCTGGTCGTTGATGCCCATGAACCGCACGTTCAGACCCGGCTCGTACTCGTCGGGGATGCCGGTCTGGCGCAGGCCGACCACGCCCTCCGCCTCCTCGCCGGTGCGCATCGCCAGGATCGACGTGGCGCCTTCGGCGGAGACCTCCAGTTTCCCCAGGGGGAAGATCGGCACGCCGCGCCAGGCGGGGATGCGGTGGCCGCCGACATCGGCGTCGCCGAAGTAGATACCGCGCCTGTTGCACTCACGGCCGAAGGCGGCGATGGCGCGCGGGTGTGCGAAGAACGCCCTGGTCTGGCGCCGCATGCTCAGCAGCTCGTCGAAGTCGTCCGGCGTGGGCGGCCCGGAGTGGGTGGAGATGCGCTGGCCGTAGTCGGCGTTGTGCAGGAGCCCGAACACCCGGTTGTTGACCAGCTCGTACTCCTGGCGCTCGCGCAACGCCTCGATGGTCAGCCGCAGTTGCTGTTCGACCTGGTTCATCGGGTCGTTGTAGAGGTCGGCGACCCGGGTGTGGATCTTCAGGACCGTCTGCGCCACGCTCAACTCATACTCACGGGGCTCCAGTTCGTAGTCCACGAAGGTGCCCGGCAGCACCGGCTCACCGGCGTGCCCGGCGGTGAGCGTGACGTCGGCCTCGCCGCGCCTGTTCTGCGGCCGGTCCCGCTCGGCCTGGCGCTCCCGTACGTGGTCCCGCAGCCCGTCGCTCTGCCCGGCGACCTCCTCGTACGCCTGCCGGGGCAGTGCCAGAACGGTGCACGTGGTCAGCGCACGGGCGGTGAACTCCCATTCGCCGGGCTCTTCCCCGACCACCTGTCCGCCGAAGAACCCGCCGTCGGCGATGACCCCGAGCCGGGTCTCCTCGCCGTACTTGCCGGTTCCGATCTTCTCCACCTTGCCGTGTGCGATCAGGTAGACGTGGTCGGCGGGCCGCCCCGCCTCGACCAGCACCTGGCCCGGTGCCAACTCCCGCTGCTGGAACCGCTCGGCCAGCGCCCCGAGCACCGCGGTGTCGACGAATCCGCGCAACAGCGGCAGCTCCCCCAGTTCCGCGGGGACCACCCGGACGCCGGCTCCTTCCTGGACGAAGGTCACCCGGCCGTCGCCGATCGCGTACACCAGACGCCGGTTCACCCGGTACGTGCCGCCGCCCACCTCCACCCAGGGCAGCGTCCGCAGCAGCCAGCGGGAGCTGATGTTCTGCATCTGCGGAACGGTCTTGGTGGTGGTCGCCAGATTGCGTGCGGCCGCTATGCCCAGGCTCAACTGCGCCTGTCCCGCGCTCTGTTCAGGCTGCTCCGGCTGCTCGGACTGCTCCGGTGACGCTGCGGTCGTCATCCTGGCCCCCTCCGACGGCATTGCGTTGCTGACGGCGTTGCGTTGCTGACGGCGCGTAGGCTCCTGCGACGGGGGCCCGGCCGCATGAGTGGCGCGCCGCAAGTCAAGCAGCGCACGTCGCCGACGGTCGAGGGCGACGACACATCCACACCACGCGTTTGCGCCACCGGCCCCGCACCTCGGACACCCTGCGCAAACAGCCCGGGACACCCTGCGGGAACGGCAGGCTCCGCGCCCGAGGACGACCGAAATCAATCGAACCACCCCAGATGATCAAATTTAGTGCGTAAATGTGCGCAAATGACAGTGCGGACTTTCAATTCCCGGCGCGAGCAGGGTTGTTGCGTGTTCGACGCGGTGTCGCACCGATGTCGGCGAGGCCGGACGGCCCTTGTTCCGCCTTCTGGGCCGTGCTATCCCTGCGTCAAGGACCGAGCCGAGTCGATTCCCCCGTGGACGGAGTCGCGGATGAACCCGCCCAATCCCGGCACGACCGACGCACCCTCGGACACCCCTGGTTCTCCCCGCCTGCTGACACGCCTGCTGTCCGGGCCGTCCGGACTCGGAACCAGCTCCCTGCACCTCACACCGGTCGTGGAGCCGGACACGACATCACTCACGGCATCGCCCACGACTCCGCCGGAACCGCCGCCCGACGCCTCAACGTCAGCCTCAGGGTCGTCGCCGTCGCCGTCGTCGCAGCGGATCGAGGGTCTCTACTGCCCGCCGGCCGTACGGGACAACCGCGCACTGGCCGACGAGATCAACGACCGGCTCGTCGACTGGGCCGAGAAGGAAGTGGACCTCTACCCGGACACCGATCACCGGGAAGCGCTCCTCGGCTTCGACCCGGGACGGTCGGTGGTGCTGTGCCACCCGGACGCGCCGAGCATCGAGCACCTCATGGTCGCCGCCCGCCTGCTGGTCGGCGAGAACGCCGTGGACGACTACTTCTGCGAAGCGGAGTACGGCGGCAGCGCGGACCGGCGCGGCGCGGCACTCGCCGTCGCCCAGTCCGCGATCGACCCTGCCCACAACACCCCCCGCTACGAAGCCGACTGGCGGTCAGGACTGGACTCCCACCCGGCCCTGCGCTCGATGCGATCGGCCATGGACCACCTGTGCGCCCTGGCCACCCCGGCCCAGGCCCACCGCTACCGACACGACATCGCCGGCCTCTACCTCGGCTACAACGCCGAGGGCGACTGCATCGCCCAGCGCCGCACACCCGCGGTGTGGGAGTACCTGGTACAGCGGCAGCTCAACAACTTCCGCCCGTGCCTGACCATCACCGACACCGTCGGCGGCTACGAGCTGCCCGCCCACCTCTTCGCGGAGCCCGCCGTACAGCGCGCCGTCGGCTTGTCCTCCAACGCCTCGACCATCTGCAACGACCTGTACTCGCTGCGCAAGGAGCAGCAGAGCGAGCGCTTCCACTACAGCCTGCCCACCGTGATCGCCGCCGAGGAGGACTGTTCCATCGAGGATGCCTTCCAGAAGGCGATCGAAGTCCACAACGACCTCGTCCACCTCTTCGAGGAACAGGCCGCCGCGCTCTCCGGCACCCATCCGCTCATCGCCCGCTTCATGACCGGCCTGTCGAACTGGGTGGGCGGCAACCACGAATGGCACGTCGGGAACGTCGGCACGCGGTACGCGACCTCGCCCTGAAGCCGAGGGCTGGGACCTGAGTGCTGGGGCCCGGGGCCGACGGGCACGCGTACACCGAGAGCCCGGCCCTCACCTGAGCGAGGAGGGCGCCTTCTTCATTCGTACGGAATACCCCCGCACGCAACGGCGAATAGGATCACCTCATCCCTCGGGACCTCGGGGCCTCGGATGAACCTCGGAAAGGGCTGATCATGTCACTCGGCATCGTCCCAGGCATGGTTCTCGGCGACGTCTCCTCTCGCGCTTCGACGCGGGAGCGGTAGCCCTACCTGCCTTTCTGCATCTCCGCTCCTTCCCTGCTCCATCGCTCCTCGTCGAAGTGCTCTTCGTGCCCCCGCACGTTCGATCACGAGGAGTACGTCGTGTCCACGACGCCCACACCCACGCCCACGATCCAGTGGACCGAAGACCGCCCCGGCACCACCCGATCCGCCCGCTGGCACTCCGAGAGCGCCACCCCGCCTCCGCGCCGCGTCATCGTCGCGGACGACCGGATGAAAGCCGACGCCGCCTACCGTCTCGCCTGCGAAGGTACGGCGCTGCTGTGGCGGGGCGACTTCCACAACGCACGTCGGCTGCTGCAGGCGATGGCCCGCCGCATCGACCGGAAGCACCGAGAGCACCGAGAGCACCGGAAACCTCCCCGGCCCGGAGCCACCCCGGCCGAGTCCTTCCACCTCCACCGCCAGGCCCGCGGCCACCGGGCCCGCGTGCTGGGCAGGCTCCTCGTACAGCTCGCGGACGACCACTCCCTCGCCCTCCGCCGGGCTCCCGACGTACGTCAGGCATGCACCGAGGCGTACGGCCCACCGCGCGGCGATGGCACCGGCGCCGGCGCTCTGGTGGTCTCCCTCACCGAGCTGCTGGGCGTGATCGGGGCGCATCAGTGGCGCAAGAAGGGCGTGGAGGTGCCGGCGCTCGGGGCCCGCATCTACCCCCACTACGGCGTGTTCTCCCCGGTCAGGGGCGAGTACGTAGACCTGGTCGCGCAGACACCACTCCCCTGGCCGACAGACGCCGGCACCGGCCCCCGTACGGCATTCGACCTCGGCACGGGAACGGGAGTACTCGCCGCCGTACTGGCCCACCGGGGCCTCGACCGCGTCATCGCCACGGACATCAGCCCGCGCGCCCTGGCCTGCGCCCGCGAGAACGTCGGCCGACTGGGCCTCACCGACCACGTCGAGGTCACCGGCCCCGGCCTCTATCCCGAGCTTCCCGAACTTCCCGAGCACCCCCGGCAGCCCGAAGGCCTCGCCGATCTCGTCGTCTGCAACCCGCCCTGGATTCCCGCCCGCCCGACCTCCACCGTCGAACAAGGCGTCTACGACCCGGACGGCACCATGCTCCACGACTTCCTGACCGGCCTCCCCACCCGCCTCCGTCCCGGAGGCGAAGGTTGGCTCATCCTCTCCGACCTGGCCGAACACCTCGGACTCAGAACCCGCGACGAACTCCTGACCGCCATCGGGGCAGCGGGCCTACGAGTGACGGGCAGGACCGACACCAGGCCACGGCACCCACGAGCCCGGGACACCACGGACCCACTCCACCGGGCCCGAGCCGCGGAGGTGACTTCGCTTTGGCGGCTGGTCCCCGACTAACGACGTTCTCGCAGCGCCCATCACCACCGGTGGAGCGAGCGAACCGCACCGCTCACTGCCAGAAGATCTCCACCACCACGATCTGCGGATCCTCAATGCGCCGCTTGAAGGTGTAGACCAGCCAACCTTTGTAGGTGTCGAAGTACAGAATGCGCGACCCCTTGGGATCGGTGGACCGCACCGGCTCAACACTCATGGCTTCCGGCAAGCCGGCATCAGCATCGATTCCCCGAAAATACGGGTCCTTCGCCGTGACCAGCTCAGCGCGGGCCTCGTCAACCATCTTCCGCACGTGCTCAGGCAGTGCGTCCCGGGTGGCGAGGGCATCGAGCCGCCAGTCCATCTGCCAAGGCGGCCCCATGAACGCACCGGTCACTCGCCAGGCTCCAGTTCCCGCGTCCTGTAGCGGATCTTCGACACCTCTTCGAGGAGGACCTGAGCCTCAGCGAAGTCGTCGGTTTCTGCCGCACGACGGTGAAGGTCCCGCACGTGAGCGTCGAGCCCGGGATCACGGGCAATCGCGTACTCGCACCACCAGCGAGCCACGAAAGCGGGCACAGGGCCAAGATCGTACGTGTCGGCGATCGCGCGCTTCCAGTGCTTGTCGAAGTCAGGGAGGAGCTGGGGCGCGTCCTCGGCGATCGCCCTGCGCAGCGCCTTCGGGGTCCGCTCGGGCATGGGGGGGATGACCGGATCGGATTCCGCAGCGTGAGCAGTCATGACCGATGCCCTCCTTCGACGCGCCGTGTCCACGTCTACGACCATAGCCGCGCTCACCGTCCCCGCACCGGCTCTGAGGGAGACAGCAGGCCTTGGGTGCGGATCTTCTCGGCGGCCAGGGCGTACAGGTTGGCCAGTACGTCCGGCCCTTGATCGAGCTCCTCGTCGGTCAGCGGACAGCCCATCCGCTCGCGCAGTGCCTCGCGAGTGGCGGCGACACGTTCGGCGAGTCGATCGGCGGTGAGCTGCCGAGCCGCCAAGGGGGCTGTGGTCGTGATCTCTGCCATGACCTCACCGTGGCCGGACCGCGCGCCTTCCCGTCCAGGTTTCCCGCCCTCTTCACTCGACGGTGTTCACACCCGCCTCACGCTTGACGCCCTCCATGAACTCGGCCCAGGAAAACGCCGAGAAGACCAGCGGACGGGCTGCCGGGGTCTTGCTGTCGCGGACCGGGACTATGCCGAGGTAACCGTCGGCGACCTCGACGCAGTTGTTGGCTCCCCCATCGCTGTAGCTCGACTTGCGCCAGGCAGCGGTGCTGAGGTCGGGGGTGTGCTTCATGACCTGTGTTCCTCCAGAACGCCCCTGATGAACGTCAGCGAGTCCGACGGGGGCAGCGCCAAGTCTCGAAGCCGATCGTAGGACAAACGGTGACGCAGGACCTCCTCCGAGTCGTCGATCAACTCGCCTCCGCCGTTGCCTTCCTTGTAGGCAACGGCAGTTCCGTCCTTCTGCCACAGGAGAGTCAGTGATCCGTCCATGAGGTGGTGCACTCCGGTGGCGAAGGGGAGCACCTGGAGCACGACGTCGGGCCACATCGCGACGGCCTCAATACGAAGCAGCTGGTCATCCCAGGTTTTCGCGGTGGCCGCAGGGCGACGGAACGCGTACTCGTCGATGATGAAACGGACGTTGGGCGCCGGATCTCGGCGCAACAGGAGTTGCCGCCCCATGCGCGCAGCCACCTGCTCCTCAACTTCCTCGCCGTTGCCAGGTGTTGCCTGGGCTCCAGACAACACCCCGCGAGCGAACTCCTCGGTCTGTACCAGTCCAGGCACACCGGGCGTGAACAGGTGCATGACCCGCGCCGTCGCCTCCAGTCGCATGAACTCCTTGTACTTGTCCTTGAATGCGTCGTGCCGAGCCACCTTCCACAGCTGAACCAGCAGGTCACCGGACCCGTAGTAGCGGTCGAGGTCCTCCATGACCGCCATCTTGGACAGCCGTTTGCCCGCCTCTAGTCGGCTCAGATAGCTCTTGTCGTACGCCGTTTCCTGGGCCAATTGCCCCAGTGACTTCCCGGCCTTCTCTCTCAAGTGCCGAAGCGTCCGCCCCAGCCCGGCGAGCCCCGAATCCCCTTGCCCGTCAACAAGTTCGCTCACGTCACCCCTAACCGTTACCTAGCGCTCCAGGCAACACCAGCCCTCTTCCGCAGCGTACGTCGGAGCAGTGACGATCGAGACACGAACGGTAATCACCGCTCGTCAAGCCCCCCTTGCAGAAGGAGCACCGACATGGGCGTACTCGTCACAAGGTTCTGCGAGTTGCTGTTGCGCGTACTGCTGCCCGCCCGAGGCAGACACCGAGTGACGCCCACGACCGCCCCGCCCGGCAGGTACGAACCCGGGACGCCCGCCGCGCCCGTACGCCGACAACTCACCCTCGAAGTACGGCCCTTCGAATGGGACACCCCCATCGTGCGCCCGTACCTGCTCACTCCACACGAGCGCCACGAGCGCAAGCTCCAACGCCAACGGCGGCGCGCCCTGTGGCTGGCCATGCAGGGCATCGACGTCGGCCCCCGCCGCATCCACGGAGTGGAGGTGGCCGCATGACCGCCCCGCTACGTCTGCTGCCGTGGACGACTCCGGAGGGCAGGCCCTGTTACCTCAGTACCGACAGCCAGAACAGCAGGCTCTCCCTGCTCGCCGACGACCTGGAAGAGGCCCAGCTGGACTCCGGCGAACAGGTACTCGCCGGAGCCAGAGCCGTACTCGCCGACACCGAGGCGGGTGAGCGCGCCGTCCGATTCGCGCTCACTAGGGCGACCGAGTCCCTGTCGGACGTACTCCGCATCGCGGTCAGCCGAGGCGGACGCATCTCCGGGAACGGACAGTGACGCCGCCCTGGTGGAGGGGCGAGCCGACAACACGCCGTGGCCTTCTCCCCCCTGTCGGAATCCACGAAAGTGAGTAAAGCTGGCCACTCGACCACATAAAGCCCCAGGTCAGCTCCGTGGTCCCCGCGCATGCGGGGTTGGTCCCTCGACCGCATCCGACGGCGGGAACACGGTTCGGTGGTCCCCGCGCCTGCGGGGTCGGCCCCTGATCCACAACTGGCACAGGGCCGGAGACAGAACCCGGCGACGCGGATTCTGAGGTGTCTTTGATCCGGCTCTGATGTTTCTGGGAAGGCCGCCGTGTTCGCTGCCTCTTGACCGGTGGCCTCCTGCATCGCCGCGCCGCCGGACTCCGTTCCCCCAGACGACAGAACCGGTGTGTCCTTCGGCGCCGGTGAGCAGGCAGGAGAGTGCGTACGTGAGATCCATGCTCAAGAAGGTCACGCTGATGGCGGCCTCCACCGCGCTGGCCGTGGCCGGTCTCGTGGCCGGTACCGGAACCGCTCACGCGGCGGGCAGCGGGCCGGGCGGCGCGACCAACATCCGGGGTACGGATCCCGGCAACACCGACCTGATGGTCGAGCGGTTCTGCAACCAGGAGAGCAGCCTGACGGGCATCTACGGTGCCTACAACGTCGACACGGGCGAGTTCCAGACCAGGGACCAGTACCTGGAGTGGGCCGGGCTGTGGATGCCGCTCGGTCCGTGGGAGGTCTTCCGCGGCTGGTGCGGGTACGCACAGGCCTCGACCTGGTCCACCAAGGGCTCGACGGTCCGTACCTCCGTGTGGATCGGCAACCGCGGGACCAGGGACGACAAGGAGACCTTCGTCAGCAACTACACGACGAAGACCTTCGCGAAGAAGAGCGTCGGCGGCTCGATCAGCCTCTCCCTCGCCAAGGGCATCTTCTCCGGCGAACTGGGCGGGAGCATGAACTACGAGTGGGGCTGGGAGAAGAGCTCGTCCTTCGAGCGCCGCAGCGAGAAGACCATCCCGCCCTGCACCCAGGTGTCCGTCAGCTGGCAGCCGTACCAGCGCGTGGTGCGCGTCAACCCGGTCATCCAGATCATCGACTACAGCTGGGACAAGCTGAACGGGAACAAGGGGACCGCGAGCACCTGGCGCGGCCGGGACTCCTCCTGGAAGACCATCTACTCGTACGGGTACTACATCGACGGCACCTCCGACAAACTCCTGCCCAACGGCCAGCCCGACGGCCGCGAGGACAAGTGGGAGGAGAAACTGCCGAGCAGCACCTGCGCCCGCTGAGCGGCAGCGCGGCACCTTGGCTGTGGCTTCGTAGGGCGGGACGGACGCGGTCGGCGCCGGTGATGCGGATCGTTCCGATGTCGTACGGATCTTTCCGCGTCCGTCCCCCATCTACGCCCCGGGGCACTGGGGTTATGCCGTGGCCACCGGGGCCGTCGTCGTGAACGCGTCCGCGTGTTCCGTGGCCCACTGGGTGAAGGTGCGGGCCGGTTTGCCGGTGACCTTGTCGACGGTGTCCAGGACCGTGCGGCCCACCTCGGGGGTGTTCCCGTAGGCCTCGAGCAGGAAGCCGATGACGTCCTCGGGGTGGCCCGCCGCCCGCCACTGCTCGACGGCCTGCTCCTCGGTCAGCTCGACCAGGGCGATCTCCCGGCCCCGGGCGGCGGCGATCGCCGACACCTTGTCGCCGACGGTCAGTTGCTCCGGGCCGGTGATCACGTACTCCTGGCCCGCGTGCCCCTTCTCGGTGAGCGCGACCGCGGCGACGGCGCCGATGTCGCCCTCGTGGACCATGGCGCTCAGCCGGGAGACGAACGGCTCGCGGACTTCGCCCGAGGCCACGATCCCGTCCGCCCACTCCAGGGCGTTGCCCATGAACTCGACCGGCATGAGCACGGTCCAGTCCACTCCGGCGTCGGCACGTACGGCGTCCTCCAGCAGCGACGGCCCGCCGCCGTGCAGCACGGTGACCCGGCGTACGCCGGCCGCGCGGGCCAGTTCCAGGATGCGCGGGCCGGTCTCCAGCGGGGCGAAATAGGCCCCGCCGAAGGTGATCAGGTGGAGGCCGGTGACGCCCTCCAAGGCCGGGATCAGGCTGTCGGGTTCGGTCAGGTCGCCCTGGACGACCTCGACGCCGTCCGGGAGGTCCGCCTTCGCCGCGTCACGGGTGAGGGCGCGGACCGCGTGGCCGCGGGCGAGCAGTTCGGCGACGACCTGGCGGCCGACGGTTCCGGTGGCACCGGTGACAAGAATCTTCTGCGCCTGAGTCTGCGTCTGCTGCGTCTGTGTCTGGGTCATGGCACGACCGTAGGAAGCCTTGCGGTCAGCTTCTGTCCGCAAGGCTCGGTCGGCATGGGAGTTCCGATGAGCAGCCCCGAGGGGCTGACCTTCCGGATCCGCCCCCTGGGCCGGTGAAGAGAGCTGCCGTTCCACAGGTCATGCGTTTACTGTCACTCTCAAGCAACGGGCGACGGGCGACACGCGACAAAGAGAGAGCGCAGGCGAACAGCCATGAGCGAAGAACTTCACGACCATGACCGGGGTCTCTCCTTCGACCTGCCCACCCTGCACCGCCGCAAGATGATCCGGCTGCTGGCCGGCGCGAGCCTGGTGCCGTTGGTGGGCTGCAGCTCGGACGACTCGGACCCCGCGTCCCCCTCCTCTTCCTCCCCTGATTCCACTTCCTCCTCCGCCGCTTCCTCGGGGGCCTCCGACGCGAGCTGCGAGACCATCCCGGACGAGACGGCCGGCCCGTTCCCCGGCGACGGCTCCAACGGGGTGAACGTCCTCAAGGAGAGCGGCGTCGTCCGCGAGGACATCACCTCCAGCTTCGGCTCCGCGAGCGGTACGGCGGAAGGCGTTCCGCTGACCTTCACCCTCACCGTCGTCGACGCCGCCTCGGGCTGCGAGACACCGAAGGAGGGTGCGGCGGTCTACGTCTGGCACTGCGACCGTGACGGCGGCTACTCCCTCTACACCGACGGCGTCACCGAGGAGAACTACCTGCGGGGCGTCCAGGAGACCGACGCCAAGGGCCGGGTCACGTTCACCAGCATCTTCCCGGGCTGCTACACGGGCCGTTGGCCGCACATCCACTTCGAGGTCTACGGCAGCCTGGCGGACGCCACCAACGCCACGTCCATCACGGCCACTTCGCAGCTCGCCTTCCCGAAGGACGTCTGCGACGTCGTGTACGCGACCGACGGCTACGACAGCAGTGTCCAGAACCTGGGCGAACTCTCCCTGGAGAGCGACAGCATCTTCAGCGACGGCTACGACCAGCAGATGGCGGCGGTGGAGGGAAGTGTCGAGAAGGGCTACACGGCCTCCCTCACAGTGCCGGTGTAAGCCTCTCTTCGGCCGGCGGCCGAAGCCTCACCCGCGCTCGCGGAGGTACGCCTCCAGCTCGGCGGCCCCGGTCAGCATCGCCCGCCCGCGGGCGGACAGCCGGCCGTGCCAGTCGCGCAGCGCGGCCTCCAGCGGCGCCAGCCCGCCGGCTGCCCGCACCTGGGTGATCAGCGGGGCGATCTGCTCCAACAGGTAGCCGCCCCGCCTGAGTTGGTGGGCCAGCCGGGCGTCCCGTACGTCGGCCTCGTCGTAGACGCGGTACCCGGTCAGCGGGTCGCGGCGCGGGCGGACCAGCCCGGCGCGCTCCCATTTGCGCAGCGTCGCGGGCCGGATGCCGAGCTGCCCTGCCAGCGGCCCGATGAACGTGCCGCCGGGCCCGGACATCGCGGACGGCCCGGACCTCGCGACCGGCCCGGACACCGCGGCCGACTCGGACACCGCGACCGGCCCGGGCACCGCGACCGGCTCCGCCCCCGCACCGGGCTCGGGCACCGCGGCGGCCGCGGCGGACTCCAGATCCCGGAGGGCGCTCTCCACGGCCTGGAGGGTCCGCCGGTCGTCGAGCAGCTGGACGTGGCTCTCGTCGATGAGGTGGAACGCCTCGTCGGCCGCACCCCGGTTCACGGCCCGCATGATCGACGTCGCCGCCTGGTGACCGTGGCCGGGCACCAGGGCGAGAAACGCGCGCAGAGCCCCCGCGTGCAGCGCGGTGTAGGTGCGGTAGCCGTGGGGTGTGCGAGCGGCGGCCGGCAGGATGCCGGCCTCCTCGTAGTTCCTGATCGCCTGCGTGGACAGACCGTGCCCGCGCGCCAGATCAACCGGCCTGAGCCGTTCCCCGTTTTGAAGGTTTCGCCCCATGACACCGACCGTATCGCGGGAAAGTTTCAAAAGACGGTTCAACGATACCGTTGAAGGCATGGTTGCTGACATCGCTGATATCAAGGACACCGTCCATGCCTTCGAGGCTGCCGCCGTCATGAGGCTGCTTCCGGCCCGGCCGCGGCTGCTCGCCCTGGGCGAGCCCACCCACGGCGAGGACACGCTGCTCGACCTGCGCAACGAGCTCTTCCGACAACTCGTCGAGCAGGAGGGCTACCGGACGATCGCGATCGAGAGCGACTGCATGACGGGCCTGGTCGTGGACGACTACGTCACCTCGGGCACGGGCACTCTCGACGAGGTCATGGAGCACGGATTCAGCCACCCCGACCTGGGGTTGGGCACCTCGGCGGCCAACCGCGAACTCGTGCGCTGGGCAAGGGAGTACAACGACGGCCGGCCCGCGTCCGAGCGGCTCCGCTTCGCCGGCTTCGACGGCCCGCTGGAGATCACCCACGCCGCGAGCCCCCGGCAGGCCCTCACCGCACTCCACGCCTACCTCTCGGCCCGGGTGGACGCGGGCCTGCTCCCCTGCACCGCGGACACTCTCGACCGCCTGCTCGGCGACGACGGCCGGTGGACCGACCCTGCCGTGATGATGAACCCGTCCCAGTCCGTGGGCCAGTCGGCCGAGGCCGGGGAGCTGCGGCTGCTGGCCGACGATCTGGTGGCACTGCTCGACGCGCAGGCACCGCACCTGGTCACGGCGACCTCGCGGGACGACTTGGACCGGGCGCGCCTGTACGGGCGCACCGCCGCCGGCCTGCTGCGCTACCACCACTGGATGGCCGATGCCTCACCGGCCCGCATGACCCGGCTGGTGGGCCTGCGGGACCAGATGATGGCCGACAACCTCCTCGCCGTGGCAGAACGGGGCCCGGCACTCGTCCACGCCCACAACTCCCATCTCCAGCGGGACAAGAGCTCGATGCGGATGTGGGACCTGCCGCCGGTGGAGTGGTGGAGCGCCGGCGCGATCGTGAGCGCCCGGCTCGGCGAGGCGTACGCCTTCGTGGCCACGGCCCTCGGCACGATCCGGCACCGGGGAGTGGACGCCCCGTCACCGGACACCGTCGAAGGGCTCCTGTACGCGCTCCCGGAGGACCGCTGCGTCATCGACGCCCAGCGGCTGGCCACCGCCCTCGGCGACACGCGGCCCGCCCCGCGCGTGTCCACCTGGTTCGGTTACGCCGCACTCGACCCGGCCCACCTCGCGGACAGCGACGGCATCGTGTTCGTCAAGGACATACCGCGGAGCTAGGCCGGACCGGAGCATCGCGCGGGCGATGGCGACGCGCTGGAGCCGCCCTCGGAAGAGCGGCCACAACCGCGCGAACGACTGAACGCCTGCCGGACTTCTTACCTGCCGATGGCGAGGTCCTGCCCCGTCACCCGCACCCTGATCCCGTCCTTCTGCACGCGTACGTCCCGCAGCCGCAGCTCGCCCTTCGGCGGCTTCGGGAGGCGGAAGCCGATGGAGAGGCGGTCGACGAGGGCGGGGCGGGTGAGGCGGGAGAGGCCGTCGAGGAGGGCGAGGTCGAAGCCGAGGCGCTTGAGGATCTCCGGGTTGTCCACGGCCAGGTCGATGAGGTTGACCTTCATGACCTCGCGGACGAAACGCGGGGAGCCGGTGAGTTCGGCGAGCTCGGTGTCGTCGCTGAGCGCCAGCTGGATCGCGGAGTCCGGTACGCCGAGCCGCTTCGCGATCGCCGGCACGGCCAGCAGCGCCTTCCCCTTCGCCTGCTCCTTGGCGAGACGCTCGGAGGACTTGCGGGTCAGGTGCAGGCCGTCGGACTCGCGGGTGCCGGGACGGAAGGTGGCCAGGTCGCCGATGTCCAGGCGCATTCCGCCGACCTCGGTCGAGATGCCGCGCTCGCCGTCCCGCCGGATCCGCGCGTCGGCCCGCAGCTTCAGGTCGTATCCGGCGACGGGCAGCGTGCCGCGCGCCCGCACCTCGTCGCCGCCGTGACCGGTGAACGTGACCTGGGAGGCGCCGAGTTCACGGTTCAGGTCCTCGAAGGAGAGCAGCACCTCGCCGTGCAGCTCCGGGATACGGGCGCCGCGGATGGACGTCGGGCCGCCGTCGATCCGGATGCCCGTGGCCGTGGCGGAGACCTTCGCCAGGGAGACCCGGTCCGCCGCCATGTCCGGGACGGTGACCGACACGGAGTCGATGCGGCTGTCGAAGAGCTGGGTGACGAAGGGGAAGCCGTCGATCTCGACCTCGGGTGCCGCGCTCAGTTTCAGCTGGTCCTTGACCTTGTCGGCCGCCGTGCGCTCGGCGTACAGGAGCGCCCAGCGGTCGCCGACGCCCGCGAAGGCGACGAGGACGAGGACCGCGATGACGGCCTTCACGGCAAGTGACAGTCCGGCGAAGGGACTTCGGCGGCGCCGACGGGTCCTGCGGCCGCCCTGGCGGTGGTTGGGCGGCGCCCACTCCCCTGCTTCCTCTTCGGCGCCCTGGACCGCGTCGGGCTCGTCGTGGAGGAAGTCCTCCAGCGGTCCGTCGTCGAGGGCGGCGAGATCGTCGTAGGGGTTCGGTGGGTTCTGGGGGTTGGGCGGGTTGTACTGGTTCGGGGGGTTCGGGGAATGCGCGGCTATCGGGTGGGGGGTACGCATCGACTGATTCGACCATGCGCACCGGCCCCACCCGCAACTCGTCCCCGGGGTTTGCGACTTACCTCACGATCGACCGGCTGTTCACCTCACGGTCACCGCCGGCCCGCCACCCGGCTACTTGACGACCGTGATCCGGTCCGCCGCGGGCGGCGCGATCGGGGTCGCGGCCGTCGAGTTGGCCAGCAGGTACTTCTCCAGGGCCGCCAGGTCGTCGCCGCCCACCAGGTCGTTCGTGCCCTGGCCGAGGGTGGTGAAGCCGTCGCCGCCGCCCGCGAGGAAGCTGTTCGTCGCGACACGGTAGGTGGCGGCCGGGTCGATGGCGGCGCCGTTCAGCCTGATCGAGTCGGTGACGACACGGTCGGCGCCGGTCTTGGTCAGGTCCAGCGTGTACGTCAGCCCGGCGGACACCTGGAGCACCTTCGGCGCGGCCGTGTTCGTGCCGGTCACCTGCTCCTTGAGCACCTGGACGAGCTGGGTGCCGGTGAAGTCCTGGAGGTTGACCGTGTTGGCGAAGGGCTGGACGGTGAAGCCCTCGGCGTAGGTCACCACGCCGTCGCCCTCGCTGCCCTTGGCCGCGTAGGTGAGGGGCGCCCGGACACCGCCCGGGTTCATCAGCGCGAGGTCCGTCTCCGGGTCCAGCTCCTTGCCGTACGCGAGCTGCGCGTCGGCGATCAGGTCGCCGATCGGGGACTCGGTGCCGACGTTGGAGATGTCACCGGAGATGTACCCGATCGCCTTGTTCCCGATCGGGGCGGCGAGGGTGTTCCACTTGGCGATCAGGTCGGTCATGTCCGGCGCCTTGGGCACGGTACGCGTCACCACGTGGTTCGTGGAGCCGACGGCGGTCCGGGCGATGTCGCCGGTCCAGCGGTCGTACGTCAGCGTGGTGTCCGTGTAGAGGCGACCGAAGGACGCGGCCGAGGTGACCGTGCGCGGGTTGCCCGCCGGGTCGTCGATCGTGCACGCGTACGCGGCGTGGGTGTGGCCGGTGACCAGCGCGTCGACCTTCGGCGTGATGTTCTTGGCGATGTCGACGATCGGGCCGGATATGCCGTCACCGGCGCCCGGCGAGTCGCAGTCGTAGTTGTACGCGGCCGAGGCGGGCAGGCCGCCCTCGTGGATCAGCGCGACGACCGACTTGACGCCCTGCCTCTCCAGCTCCTTGGCGTACTTGTTGATCGTCTCGACCTCGTCCTTGAACTTGAGGCCCTTCACACCCTCGGCGGAGACGACACCGGGGGTGTCCTCCAGGGTCACGCCGATGAAGCCGACCTTGACGCCGTTCTTCTTCCACACCCAGTAGGGCTTGAGGATCGGCTTCTTGGTCTTCTCGTCGAGGACGTTCGCCGCGAGGTACGGGAAGTTCGCGCCCTCGAAGGTCTCGCCGTCCACGTAGCAGCCGGCGACGGGGTGACAGCCGCCCTTCTGCAGCCGGGCCAGTTCCTTGGCGCCCTCGTCGAACTCGTGGTTGCCGACGCTCGTCACATCGAGCTTCAGCTTGTTCAGCGCCTCGATGGTGGGCTCGTCGTGGAAGAGCCCGGAGATCAGCGGAGAGGCGCCGACCATGTCGCCGCCGGCCGCGGTGACGGAGTACTTGTTGCCCTTGCGGGCGTCGCGCAGGTGCGTCGCCAGGTACTCGACACCGCCCGCGTCGACGGTCTCGGTGTGACCGTCCTCGTGCACCTCGGTGACCCGTCCTGCGGAGCCCGACGGCGGCTCCAGGTTGCCGTGCAGGTCGTTGAAGGAGAGCAGCTGGACGTCCTGGTAGCGGGTCGGCCGCGGGTGGCCGGGCTTCTTCGCCGTCTCGCCCGCCGTCGCCGGCAGGGCGGCGACCAGGGCGCCGACGGTGGCGATGCCCGCGGCGGCCGCGAGCAACCGGGTGGTCCGGCGTCTGCGGCGTTGCGGATGAGGTGTGGCTGACATGTGCCCCCCTGTGGGTCGGCTGAGATCTGGGCCCCGTCCCGGCGCAGCCTAGGGTCAACGCGCGTAGCGCGACAGGGGGTTCAGGGTTACGGACTGGTTGCCGCAGAGGACACTTCACCGCGAACCGGACAGGTCGGTTTCTCGCCCGTCGGGGCACTTCGCCATGAACCGGACAGGCCGTACCCTCGTACCCATGACCAGCGACGACACCGCACCGGCTGTCCCCGGCCGCACGATCGACATTCTCGCCGCGCTGCGCCCCGAGCAGACCGAGAGTGTGCTCTCGCTGCTCGCCGAGGCAGCCAGGGCCGACGGACAGCAGGCGGTGTCCGAGCAGGGACGGCTGCAGCTGAGCGGCGGCGCGCGGCCCGGAGTCCGGCATCTGCTGCTGACGGTCCAGGACCGGCTCGTCGGCTACGCGCAGCTGGAGGACACCGACCCCGTCGAGGCACCGGCCGCCGAGCTGGTCGTCCATCCGGGGCACCGCGGGCACGGGCACGGGCGGGCGCTCGGCGGCGCACTGCTGGCGGAGTCCGGCAAGCGCCTGCGGGTCTGGGCGCACGGCGGCCACGCGGCGGCCCGGCATCTCGCCCAGGTCCTCGGGCTCACGCTCTTCCGCGAACTGCGCCAGATGCGGCGGCCGTTGACCGCACTCGACCTGCCCGAGCCGAAGCTTCCCGCGGGCGTCACCGTACGTACCTTCGTGCCCGGCGAGGACGACGCGGCCTGGCTCGCCGCGAACGCCGCCGCCTTCGCCCACCACCCCGAGCAGGGCTCCCTCACCCAGCGCGACCTCGACGACCGCAAGGCCCAGCCGTGGTTCGACCCGGCCGGCTTCTTCCTCGCCTTCCGCGGCGGCGAGCTCGTCGGCTTCCACTGGACGAAGGTGCACGCGGCGGAAGGGCTCGGCGAGGTGTACGTCGTCGGGGTTCGCCCCGGCGCCCAGGGCGGCGGCCTGGGCAAGGCCCTCACCACGATCGGCCTCCGGCATCTGGCGGCACAGGGCGCCCCGACGGCGATGCTGTACGTCGACGCCGACAACAAGGCGGCGGTGACCGTCTACGAGCGGCTCGGGTTCACCACGTACGAGACGGACCTGATGTACCGCACGGAGTCGTGAGCCCGGTCTCCCGGGACCGCTGAGCCTCAGGAACGGGCCGTGAAGGCCGCCCGGAGCCGGCGCCTGCGTACGGGTTCCGGCAGACAGGCGGCCCAGACGAGCGCGGCGCCGACGAGGAGCCAGGCCCACCACTGGTGGGCCTCGTCCCAGCGGTCCTCGTCCAGCTCGACGAAGAGCGTCCAGCGGTCGGACATCAGCAGTGGTGCGACCAGTCCCGTGAACAGGAGCGCGGCCGCGGCGCCCTGACCCGGCTCTGGCTCGTCCCGCAGCCGTACCGCCGCGGCGCCCGCGGCGAGCGCGAGCACGGCGGTGGCGGCGGCCTCCAGGGTCAGGTCCCCCACCGGCGGCCGCACCTCCCGCGGTACGAGGAGCAGCGCGGCCGTCCACCAGCCGACGGCGACCGGGGCGACGAGGGCCACCCGCAGCCCCGCCCGCACCGCCCGCCGGACCGGCACCCCCGCGGTGGTGTGCCGGGCCGGGTCGTCCATCAGGAACGCGAGCCCGAGCCCGAAGGCGAGCGCCGCGCCCCGCAGCAGCAAGAGGGCGACCCCGTCCGCGGTCTCCCCCGACAACAGCCGCGGCACCCCGACGAGCAGCAGCCCGACGGTGGCGCCCGCGGCGAGCGGCAGCCAGGGGAGGGTACGGGCCACGGGCAGGACCAGGGCGCGGACGATACCGGCCGTGGAGGGAGTGGGCCGGGGGCGGGACGCCGGACCCGGCGCCTGCTCCTGTGCCTGCGCCTGCCGAGTCACGGGCTCACCGACCGGCGCCGGTCGGCTGCTCCCACGTCCCAGGCTCCCCCGGCCACGGCGGTCGTGCCGCCCGTCACCCGCGCCGGAGCCCACGCCGGGACCGCGACCACCGGAGCCGCGCCGGCCGACGACTCCCCCGCCGGCGCCCGCCGTCACGCCCCGCACTCGTCCTCCTCGTTCTTCTCTTCCTTCCCCTTCGGCACCGGCACGTCCAGCAGTTCGGCCGCCCGGGCCGTGGACGTCTTCGGTGACGTCAGTTCCGTCCAGTGGGCCTTCACCTTGGCCGTGATGCTGTACCGCGGACGCTCCAGCATCTCCCGTACGACATCGGTCTGTTGGGCCGTCATGGAGAGCGGGTGCGTCGGAGTGAGGGCGATCGCGGAGCCGGAGACGCTGTCGTCCAGGCGGACGTTCCGCAACGACGCCATCGGGTCGGGCTCGGTGCCGAGCGCCAGCCACATCACCACGACAGTCCGGGCGTCGCACACCTCGCCGCCCGCCTCCTCGTCGCCCGCGACCAGCACGGAGGCGACGCCGACGGCGAACTCGGGGATCCGGTTGCCGCCCCAATTCGTGCCGACGGTGACCTGCCCCGGCGTGCGGGAGGGGGCGAACGACGAGTCCGTGCCGGGGCCGTAGCGGGCCTCGACGCGCTGGCGGACCGTGAGCCGGGTCCCGCCGGCGGCGCCGCCCGCGAGGGACTGCACGCGCCGGACGGCGCCGGCCCAGTCCTCGGTGCGCTCGGTCCACTCGGGGAACGCGCAGTACGTCGACCGGTCGTGCCGTATGCACGTCTGGTCCTTCTCGGGGGTCACGGAGGCCCGCACCCGGGCCGCGGTCAGCGCGGGCGAGTCACCCGCGGACTGGGCCACCGCACCCGTCAGGGTCAGCGCCGCCGAGCCGACGGCGACCGCCATGACCAGCCGCGCCCTCCCCCCGCTGAGCAGGACCGCGAGGCAGAGCAGCAGCACGGTCAGCCCCACCAGGTACAGCACATGCCAGGCGGCGGGACGGCCGATCAGGTCGGAGGGCACCGGATCGGACTCGTTCTCGGCGACGACCGGCCACATCCAGCGCAACCAGAGCGGGTCGCCCAGGCCCGAGGCCAGCAGCATGGTGCCGACGAAGGCGCCGAGTGCCAGGAGCGGTACGGCGAAGGAGGACGGGATCAGCCGGGCGAGCAGGACCCCGAGGACGCCCAGGAGCAGCACCGCCAGCGGGGCCACGACCAGTTCGGCGAACGAGCCGTGCCCCATCGCGCCCGGCTTCAGGGCCTGCCAGGTGAAGTGTCCGGCCACGGCCAGCCCGACGGCGACGGCGAACGGCACGACCGACAGGGCGTGTGCCACCGTGCGCCGCCACGGCTCCATGACCAGTACGTCGAAGTGCCGGTCGGTGCCGCGCCGCCGGGAGCGCAGCACGGCCCGGTTGGCGCAGACGAGCATGGCGACCGCGATGAGCATCGGGGGCGTCTGGGTGGCGCGGTCCGCCTCGTGGAGCACGGGAAACTCGTTCATGCCCTCGCGGTCGGACGTCCACACCTGCCAGCCCAGGTAGCCGACGTAGAGGAGGGAGAAGAACAACACCGGGATCTGCAGCAGCAGTTCGCGTGCCTCGAAGCGGGCGAGGGCGAACACGGCCGCCCAGCGCCGGGGTTCGGCGGATGCCACGGCCGGCAGGGGACGGGCTTCGGTGAGCGTGCTCACGCGGTCACCCCCGAGGCGGCGTCCGAGGCGTCCAGGGTGAGCAAGTAGCCGTCCTCCAGGGTGGGTTCGACGAGGGTGGCGCCCTCCGGCGGATGCCCGACGTTGCGGAAGGACCCGGTGCCCGTACGCCAGCCGGCTCTCGCGCCAGGGTCCCGTTCCGCGCTGCTCCAGACCCGTCCGTCCGCCCGCGCGGTCAGCTCGGCCGGTGTCCCCTCGAAGCGGACGACACCGCCGGCCATGACGATCACCCGGTGGCAGAGCATGGCCACGTCCTCGGTCTGGTGCGTGGAGAGAAGGACCGTCCGCCCCTCGCCCGCCGACGCGATCAACTCCCGGAACCGCATGCGCTGTTCGGGGTCGAGCCCGACCGTCGGTTCGTCCAGGACGAGGAAGCCGGGGTCGCCGACGAGCGCGGCCGCCAGCGCGACCCGCTGCTTCATCCCGCCGGACAGCCTGCGGATGCGCTTGCCGCGTACGTCCCCGAGGTCGACCTCGTCGAGCACCCGCCGCACCTCGCGGTGCCGGGCCGTCCGGTCGGTCATCTCCTTCAGGATCGCCACGTAGTCGACGAACGCGAAGGCCGTGAAGTCCGGGTGGAAGCCGGGCGTCTGCGGCAGGTATCCGAGCGCCCTGCGCACGTCCTGCCGGCCGGCCGAGGTCGCCGGGTCGTGCCCGAGCACGGTGAAGGCACCCCGGTCGGCGGGCACGGCGGTGGCCAGTACCCGCAGCAAAGTGGTCTTCCCCGCTCCGTTCGGCCCGAGGAGCCCGGTGACACCCGAGCCGAGCCGCAGCGACACGTCGTCGAGGGCGGCCGTGCTGCCGTAGTGGAGGGTCAGCCCGGCGGCGGACACCGTGGGCGGCGTGGGCAGGTCGGTCATGCGTGGACTCCTGTGGAAGAGAGCGGAGGCGTGGGGACGGCGGCGGCCGGCAGGCGGCGCCGGAGAGCGGCAGCGGCGGCTCTCATCCGTCGCCTCCGCCGTCGGAGGAGGACGAGGAGGAGGAAGATCCCTGGCGGCGGGATGTCTGCGAGAGGACGACGGCTACGGCGTGCAGCAGCCAGACGACGGCCGAGGCGACCATCAGCGCGGCGGCCTTGAGCAGCTTGAGCCTCCTGCGGTTGGCGTCGGACATCACGCCGTACCTCCGTCCTGAAAGCCCGCGAACGGTGTGCGCGCGGAGGTCGAGTCGAAACGGTCGCGGCCGAGGTAGAGGAGCCCGACGGCGAACACGGCGACCGCGGCCGCCACCCCCTGCCCGGGCACCGTGTACGGCGCGAGGGTCCCCTCGGTCTGCGCGTCCGCGATCACCAGCACCGCGACCCACCCCCCGGCGACCAGCCCGGGAGCGAGGACCGGCCCCAGCCGGGGGGTCAGCGCGAGCCCGGTCGCGGTGAGGGCGAGCGCGGGCAGCAGCCAGGCCAGCGCCCGCAGTCCGTACGAGGGGAGCGCCAGCGTCGCCAGGCCGTTGAGGCCGAGCCCGACCGCCAGCACGGCGAGCGTGCGGATCATCAGCAGCCGGAACCCGTGCATCGGGGCGACGACGGTCATCTCGTACGTCGGGTCCAGCGCGGGCCCGTAGGACAACGCGACCCCGGCCAGGGGCAGTAGCGGGGCGAGGGCGAGGAAGAGCGTGAAGGTCTCCGAGGCCCGTACGGAGTTGGCGGCCACCACCGTCATGACCAGCACGGCGGCGACCGCGCCCAGCCAGGACAGCCGCAGCACGGGGGTCGCGGCGAGCAGCCGTGCCGTGTGGTCGGGGACCCCGATCCGGACGAGCAGCGACTCCAGGAACCCGGGCCGCGGCGCGTCCAGTTCGGCGTCGAGCCGCTCCCAGCCCTCGTCCAGGGCGACCGGGTCGCTCACTTCGGCGAGCGCCGCCCGGCAGGTCGCGCAGGCGACGAGATGCGTGTCGGCCGCCCAGAGCACGGGCGCCGCCAACTCGCCCCGCACATAGGCGCGGAGGTCGTCCTTGGCCACATGCCAGGTCATGCCGCCTGTCTCACTTGTTCCGCTTGTTCCGCTCACGTCGTTGGTGTCGCTCATGCCAGCGCCTCCCGCAGCTGCTTCCGGGCCCGCAGGGCTCGTGTCTTGACCGTCCCCGGCGGAATGCCGAGCAGGACGGCCGCCTCCCGGGTGGTCAGTCCGTCGATGACGGTGGCCTGGAGGACCGCCCGCAGTTCCGGCGACAGCCGGACGAGTGCGCCCGCGAGGTCTCCGTGCTCCACCCCCGCGAGCACGCGTTCCTCCGCGGACGCCTCGTCCCGGTGCCGCAGCCGTGCGAGCGTCTGCCGCAGCCGGCCCCGCGCGCCGTCGCCCCGCAGGGCGTCGATGAGCCGCCGCGACCCGATCCGCCACAGCCAGCCGGCCACATCGCCTTCCTCGCGGTACTTGGCGTTGCCCCGCCACACCGCGAGGAAGGTCTCCTGTACGACGTCGTCGACGATCCCGGCGTCCGAGCACCGGCCGCGCAGCCGCGCGGCGAGCCAGGGCGCGTACCGCCGGTACAGCTCTTCGAAGGCGCGCCGGTCACCGTCCGCCGCGATGACCCGCAGCAGCTCCCCGTCGCTTCTCGTTTCCCTCACGCCCCTTCATCGGACGAGCCCCGCCGATCGGTTCACGGCATCCGGAGAAACTTTGGCACCCGTCCGTCCCACCCTTCGCTTGACATGCACCCGCACCTTGCACCACCCTTTCACTACTCAATTAGTGAAAGGGTGTTGTCGAGTGGTCGAGTACCGCATCGACCGGCGCAGCGGTGTCGCCACGTACGTCCAGATCGTCCAGCAGACGAAGCAGGCCCTGCGCCTGGGCCTGCTCGAACCGGGCGACAAACTCCCCACGGCCCGCGAGGTCGTGGAGGCCACCGCGATCAATCCGAACACCGTCCTGAAGGCCTACCGCGAGCTGGAGCGGGAGGGCCTGGTCGAGGCCAGACGCGGCCTCGGCACCTTCGTACAGCGCTCGCTGGGAGCCACTCCGGCCGACTCCCCGCTCCGGGCCGAGCTGACCGTGTGGGCATCCCGTGCCCGCGCGGCGGGCCTCGACCGGGAGGACGTGGCCGCGCTCCTCACCTCCGTACTCGACGAGCAGTTCACGCTCGACGACCGGTTCGACGCACAGTCCGCACACTCCAAGGGGGACCAGGAATGACCGACACCGCCATCGAGGCGGCCGGGCTCGGCATGCGGTACGGGCGCAGGAAGGGGAACGTCCTCGCGGACTGCTCCTTCCGGCTCCCGCGGGGCCGGATCTGCGCACTCGTCGGCCCGAACGGCGCCGGCAAGTCCACCCTGCTCGGCATCGCCACGGGACTGCTCCGCCCCACCGCGGGCACGGTCACGGTCCTGGGCCTGGCGCCCACCGCCGCCCGCTCCCGCGTCGCCTACGTCGCCCAGGACAAGCCCCTGCACCCGCACCTCACCGTCGCCGCCACACTGCGGCTCGGCGCCGAGTTCAACCGGCACGGGCGCTGGGACCAGGAGGCCGCCGAGCGGATCGCGTACGGGGCCGGCGGTGTGGAGCCGACGGCCAGGGTCCGTTCGCTCTCCGGCGGCCAGCGCACCCGGGTGGCCCTCGCCCTCGCCTTCGGCAAGCGGCCCGACCTGCTGCTCCTGGACGAACCGATGGCCGACCTCGACCCGCTGGCCCGCCACCAGCTGACCGGCGCCCTGATGGCCGAGGCCCTGGAGAACGGCACCACCATCGTGATGTCGTCCCACGTCGTCGCCGAGCTGGAGGGCTCCTGCGACTACCTGCTGCTGCTCCAGGACGGCCAGATACGGCTGGGCGGCGAGAGCGAGGACCTGCTCACCGCGCACGCCCTGCTCACCGGCACGGCCGCCGACTTCGCCCCGCACACGGTGATCGAGCGGCGCGCCGTCGGACGCGGCCACACCGCGCTGGTCCGCCCCGAGGGCCCGACCGACCCTGCCTGGCAGCGCGCCCAGCCCACCCTGGAGGAACTGATCCTCGCCCACCTCCGGAGCCCCGACGCGCCGGTCCTGCTGACCCCGGCCGCAACCGCCACCGCCGCGGGTGCCGACCGCCAGGAGGCCGCCGTATGAGCACTCTGACCGTCAAAAGCACCGCCCAAAGCGCCGTCGAAGGCGCCGTCAAGGGTCTCCCGTGGACCGTCCTGCGCCTGCACCGCGCGGCGCTGATCACTTGGGGCGCCGGACTGCTCGCCGCCGTGGCGGTCCTGGTCTGGATGTACGTCATCGGGGACGACGCCCGCGCCGGTGCGGGCGCCTGCAGCCTGTCGCCGGAAACAGGGCTGCCGTCCTGCTATGAGGCGGTGACCGAGAGCACCGTCCACGAGATCTACCAGCAAGGCATCGGCCTCACCGGCACCGCCCTGTCCTACCTGATGTTCCCGGTCGCCGCCTGGGCGGGCGGCGCGCTGATCGGGCGCGAGTTGGAGAACGGCACCGCCCAGCTGGCCTGGACGCAGTCCGTCACGCCGTTGCGCTGGCTCGCCGCCAAGCTCGCCGTCCCGGCGCTGCTGCTGACCGCCGGCACCACGGCGGCGGTGCTGCTCTACGTCTGGGCCCGGCGGGACGACGACCCCAACCTGGTCGGCGACTGGTACCTGACCGACGTCTTCGTCTCCACCGGCCCGGCGGCCGTCGCCTACGTCCTCGCCGGACTGACCCTCGGCGCGCTCGCCGGGCTGCTCACCCGCCGGGCCCTGCCCGCCGTCGGCCTCGGTTTCGCCGCCACGCTGGCCCTCTACAACGCCCTGGACCACTACCGGGAAAACCTGTGGCCCACCGTGTTCAGGACGGGCGTACCCCACTACGAGCTGCCGCGCTCCGCCTTCCAGGTGGAGAACGGGGTACTGCTCACCTCCGGCGAGCGAACCCAGGACGTCCCCTGCGGCGACTCCCCGCCCGGCCCCGGCTGCGTTCCGGACACCGAGGTCGCCGGGTTCTACTCCGTCCACCACCCCGAGTCCCACTTCTGGCCGCTCCAGTTCGTCGAGGCCGGCATCGCACTCGCCGTCGCCGCCCTCGCCACCGCCGCCGCCTTCTGGATCCTCCGCCGCCGAACCCCCTGAGGCCCCTCGCACCCTCCGCACCCCCTGTCCCGTACGCCCCTTACGGGGGTATGGACGTACCCGGCCCCCGAACGCACACCGGACAGGTGGACGTCCGGGGGCCGCCCCCCGCTATCCCGCACGTCATGTCCCCGTAACCGGCGATTCAGACAGGCTTGCGAGGCTCGGTCAATGAACCCCGCCGCGCCCGAGCCCCCGCCTCCGCCGGAGCACGAGCCCTCATCCGTGAGCGAGAACGGGAGTCCGACCGTCCCCGCCGCGCTCCCGCCCGCTCCTTCCGACGCGCCCGTATTCGCTCCGGCGCGGAAGAATGGGTTCATGAGCCAGCCCAACGCACAGGCGCAGGTACAGCACGCGCAGCCCTCCGTCGGTTCCATAGCCGCCCACCGCCCGCACACGGTGGCGGCCAACGTCTCCGACCTGGAGCCCGACCTCGACGCCGACCTCGACGCGTACGAGGACTCGGTGCAGGACGGCGTCCAGCTCCCGCAGGGCCGCTTCCTCGACCGGGAGCGCAGCTGGCTCGCGTTCAACGAGCGCGTCCTCGAACTCGCCGAGGATCCGAGCACGCCCCTCCTCGAACGGGCGAAGTTCCTGGCGATCTTCGCCAGCAACCTGGACGAGTTCTTCATGGTCCGGGTGGCCGGCCTGAAGCGCCGCATCGCGACCGGTGTGGCCACCAGGTCCGCCTCGGGCCTGCAGCCCCGCGAGGTGCTGGAGATGATCTGGGCCCGCTCCCGCGAGCTCATGGCCCGGCACGCCGCCTGCTACCAGGAGGACGTGGCCCCCCAGCTCGGCGAGGAGGGCATCCACCTGGTCCGCTGGAGCGAGCTGTCCGAGAAGGAGCAGGCCCGCCTCTTCACGCTCTTCCGCCACCAGATCTTCCCGGTCCTGACCCCGCTGGCCGTCGACCCCGCGCACCCCTTCCCGTACATCTCGGGCCTCTCCCTGAACCTCGCCGTGGTCGTACGGAACCCGGTCTCCGGCCACCGCCACTTCGCGCGCGTCAAGGTCCCGCCGCTGCTCTCCCGCTTCCTGGAGGCCTCCCCGGACCGCTACGTCCCCATCGAGGACGTCATCGCGGCCCACCTGGAAGAGCTCTTCCCGGGCATGGAGGTCCTCCAGCACCACACGTTCCGCCTCACCAGGAACGAGGACCTGGAGGTCGAGGAGGACGACGCCGAGAACCTGCTCCAGGCCCTGGAGAAGGAGCTCATGCGGCGCCGCTTCGGACCGCCGGTGCGGCTGGAGGTCGAGGAGTCCATCGACCGGTACGTACTCGACCTGCTGGTCCGCGAGCTGAAGATCAGCGAGGCCGAGGTGTACCCGCTGCCGGGGCCGCTGGACCTCACGGGCCTCTTCGGCATAGGGGCCCTTGACCGGCCCGAGCTGAAGTACCCGAGGTTCATCGCGGGCACCCACCGCGACCTCGCCGAGGTCGAGTCGGCGTCCGCGCCCGACATCTTCGCCGCGCTCAACGAGCGGGACGTCCTGCTGCACCACCCGTACGACTCCTTCTCCACCTCCGTCCAGGCCTTCCTGGAGCAGGCGGCGGACGACCCGGACGTACTGGCCATCAAGCAGACCCTGTACCGGACCTCGGGCGACTCGCCGATCGTCGACGCGCTGATAGACGCGGCCGAGTCCGGCAAGCAGGTCCTCGTCCTGGTCGAGATCAAGGCGCGCTTCGACGAGCAGGCCAACATCAAGTGGGCCAAGAAGCTCGAAGAGGCCGGCTGCCATGTCGTCTACGGCCTGGTCGGACTGAAGACCCACTGCAAGCTGTCGCTGGTGGTCCGCCAGGAGGGCGACGTCCTGCGCCGCTACTCCCACGTGGGCACCGGCAACTACCACCCGAAGACCGCCCGCCTGTACGAGGACCTGGGGCTCCTCACCGCCGACCCGCAGGTCGGCGCGGACCTCTCCGACCTCTTCAACCGGCTCTCCGGCTACTCCCGCCGCGAGACCTACCGCCGGCTCCTCGTCGCCCCCAAGTCCCTGCGCGACGGCCTGATAGCCCGGATCAACAAGGAGGTCCAGCACCACCGCGCCGGACGTCCCGCGTACATCCGCATCAAGGTCAACTCGATGGTGGACGAGGCGCTCATCGACTCCCTCTACCGCGCGTCCCAGGCGGGCGTGACGGTGGACGTGTGGGTGCGCGGAATCTGCGCCGTACGGCCGGGAGTTCCGGGCCTGTCCGAGAACATCCGCGTACGGTCCATCCTCGGCCGCTTCCTCGAACACTCCCGGGTCTTCGGCTTCGGCAACGGAGGCGAGCCCGAGGTGTGGATCGGCAGCGCCGACATGATGCACCGCAACCTCGACCGGCGCATCGAAGCCCTGGTCAGGATCACCGACCCGGCCCACCGGGCAGCCCTCAACCGGCTGTTCGAGACGGGCATGTCCGATACCACCTCCTCCTGGCACCTCGGCCCCGACGGCGAATGGACCCGGCACGCGAACGACGCCGACGGACAGCCGCTGCGCAATGTCCAGGAGATGCTCATAGACGCCCGGAGGCGCCGGCGTGGCACAGCGACACCTTGACCCCATGGCAGGCCCCGTGGCCGGGGACGCCCTGGCGGCCTACCTCCAGGCCCAGGCCACGGAGTTCCTCCGCGCGCTGCGCCAGCACCGCGAGACAGGCGGCGCCGCGGCCAACGGCACGGAGGAGGCCGTGGACGCGGCGCGCGCCCTGCGCCGCTCGGCCCGCCGCATCAGCGGCACGCTGCACACGTTCCGCCCGCTGCTCGACGAGGGCTGGTGCGAGGGCATGCGCCCCGAACTGGCCTGGCTGTCGGGGACGCTGGCCCGCGAGCACGCGTACGGGGCACGCCTGGAGCGGCTGCTGGCGGCGCTGCACCGCCTGTCGGGCTCGTCGGCGTTCCCGGCCCAGGCCACCGACCCCGACACCTCCACCGGTCCGCGTGCCACCCAACTCGCCCCGGAGAAGAGCAATTTGACGGTCGGCGCGGCGAAAGCGGGCGCCCTCCTGGAACGCCAGCTGACCCTCGCCCGGACGCGCGCCCACTCGGCCGCGCTCCAGGCGCTGGGCTCCTCACGCTTCCACGCGGTGGCCGACAGCGTCGCCGTCCTGGCCAGCGAGGTGCCGCTGGCCCCGACCGCCACCAGGGCGGACCTCAAGCCCCTGGCCGCCGCCGCGGAGGACCGGCTCGGGGACGCCGTCGGCGGACTGCCCCTGATCACCGCGGGCCACCCCTACAACGCGGAGGCCCTCGTCCATGGCCTCACCGCCGACACGGCCCCGCAGCCCCAGGACGCCCCCTGGCACCAGGTCCGCCTCCTGCTGCGGCTGCACCGGTACGCCCGGGAGGTCCTGCACGGCGACGAAAACCCCGTGAACGTACGCCTGTTGAGCGCGGGCAAGGCCCTGAACCGGCACCGGGACGCCGCGGAGGCCGCCGCGGCGGCGGCCTCGGCGGCCCGCACCCCGCGGATCGCCCCGGCGACGGCGTACGCGCTCGGCGTGCTCCACGCGGACCAGCGACACGAGGTGGAAGCGGCCAGGTTCGCCTTCCAGCGGGCCTGGCTGAGGGAGACGGTCGGCACTCCGTGACCGGCGGAGGGACCGGCCCGTACACGATGGCCCGTACCCGATGGGAGGCCCTGTGCACGCGATGAACGGCGACCCCGTACTCGCCGCGGGCTGCGTACTGTGGCGCCGCTCGCCCTTCGACGGCGAACTGGAGATCTGCCTGGTCCACCGGCCGAAGTACGACGACTGGTCGCACCCGAAGGGCAAGCTGAAGCGCGGCGAGTTGCCGTTGGCGGGTGCGGTTCGGGAGGTCGCGGAGGAGACGGGCTACGAGTGCGCGCCCGGGCCCCCGCTGGCCACGCTGCACTACCTGGCCAACGGGCGGCCCAAGCAGGTGAGTTACTGGGCGGCCGAGGTGGGTGAGGGGTACTTCGTGCCGAATCGTGAGGTTGATCGGATTCGGTGGCTTCGGGTGGCTGCTGCTCGGGAGCGGGTTACTCAGGTGCGGGATCAGGAGCTGGTTGACGAGTTGCTGGCTGTGTTGCGGCACGCTTAGGGCTTTGCGCTTCGCGCGGGGGTCGGTTCGTTTGGTGCGGGACTGTGGGGGCTTGTCGCGCAGTTCCCCGCGCCCCTGAGGGGCGCCCCTAGCGGGGCGGCGCCGCCTCAGGGGCCGTTCCCCTCACGCCGTAGCTGATAAATGGGCCTCCGCGTCCGTGCGGGCCAGGCTTCGGGCTCTTCGGGCCGGGCCTCTCCAGCCGCAGGTGCAGCGGGCCAGGCAGAAGCGGCCCTGTTCCACGGTCGTCGTGTGGTGTTCCTGAGGGTCGGTGAATTCCTGCTGCGCCACGCGGTCCACGGTACAGAGCTCAAGTAAACGCTTCCTCATGGCGTGCCCCGGCGTGACAACGCCCCCCACCCGTCGTTAAGCGGACGACAAGAGGCCCGCGTACGGACGGCCCGGCTTGGGGGTAGGCAGGCGATGGTGGAGCGGCAGCGCAGGCGGCGGGACGGGGCGGTCGTCCTGGCCGCCGCGGCGGCGGGGCTGATGGTCGGCGCCACCGGATGCTCGGGCGACGGGGCCGCGGCCGATGACGCGCGCGCCGCCGCGAATCCGGTCGAGGTGCTCCACCGGGCCGCCGGGACCCTGGTCGGCGCGGGCAGTTCCAAGGCGAGTACCTCGATGGAGATGGCCACCGGCGGCACCCGCGTGACCATCCGCGGCGAGGGCGTCTACGACTACGAGGCCCAGGTGGGCCGCCTCAAGGTGCTCCTCCCGCAGGACCCGGCCGGCATCGACGAGCACCGCCCGATCACCGAGCTCCTCGCACCCGGCGCGCTCTACATGAAGAACCGCGGCGCCGGCGTCCCGGCCGACAAGTGGGTCCGCGTCGACACGGCCACGCTCTCCGACGGGAACCTCGTCACCGGCGGCGCGACCGACCCGTTCGCCGCCGCCGAGCTGCTGCGGGGCGCGCGCGAGGCGACGTACGTGGGGCGGATGTCGTTCGCCGGCACTCCGGTACGGCACTACCGCGGCACCGCCGACCTCACCGCGGCCGCCCGCGACGCCTCTCCCGGCAACCGGGCGGCACTGCGGGCGGCGGCGAAGGGCTTCGCCACGGCCACGGTCCCCTTCGACGCCTACCTCGACGACCAGGGCCGTATCCGCAAGATCCGCCACCGGTTCAGCTTCGTGAACGGGCAGCACAAGGGCACGGTCGCGGTCGCCTCGACGACGCTGCTGTACGACTTCGGGGTACCCGTCGACGTACGGCTGCCGGCCGCGAAGGACATCTTCGCCGGGCGGATCGCCGAGTAGGCAGGCCGGAATGCGCGGGGCCGGAAATGGTCCGTTGGTGCCATGCGCCGTGCGTAGACCGCTCCCTACTCTAGGAAGTCGGTGACGGCAGGAAGAGGTGATGCACGTGGCTCCGGCGCGCGGTACGGCAGTTCAGGACCACGTGGCCCTCGCCGAGATCGAGCTGTGCGGCGACCTGATCATCGCGGCCTCGGCCGCCCGCGAGGACCGCCTCAGCCCCGACCGCATCGACGAGGTCCTGAAACTGGCCGAAGAACGCTTCCTGGAGAAGCACGGCGACCATGACGAGGGCAGCGCCCCGTAAGGGGCGCGCCCTTCAGGGGCGCGGGGCTGTGACATTCTGCGGCTCCGCCGCGTGGGCGCGACAAGCCCCCACCGGCCCGCAGACACCACACCGGCCCTCAACGCCCCGAACGCTCACGTCCGAAGCAACCGCCCGATCGCCTTCGTAGCCTCCTCAACCTTCGCATCGACCTCGGCCCCACCCTTGACCGCCGCGTCAGCGACACAGTGCCGAAGATGCTCCTCCAGCAGCTGAAGCGCGAACGACTGGAGCGCCTTCGTCGAGGCGGAGACCTGGGTGAGTATGTCGATGCAGTAGACGTCCTCGTCGACCATCCGCTGCAGCCCCCGGATCTGCCCCTCGATCCGCCGCAGCCGCTTGAGGTGCTCGTCCTTCTGCTTGTGGTAGCCGTGCACCCCGCGATCGTGGTCGGTCACGACTTCCGCGGCTTCCGCGGCTGCGGCGGCTTCCTCGATCTCCCCGGAGGGCGCCGTCGCGCCGGCCTCGGTGGTCGTCATCGCGTCCTCCTGCTGACTGGTACCCCTGCGGGGTATATGGTAACGAACTTTGCTGGGTATAGGGCCCTTGGCCGCTTCGCCGGAAGGACCCCGTGCTGATCACTGTGCCCGATGGGCGACACTGGGGAACGGCCGGTTAGCCGTGGCCGAATGATGCGCCTAGCATCAGCCTGACCGAAACCGAAGCAATCCGAGGACCCCACGTGCGATTTCGTCTGACCCCCAGGGAGACGAGCTTCTACGACATGTTCGCCGCCTCCGCGGACAACATCGTCACGGGCTCGAAACTCCTGATGGAACTGCTCGGGGCGGACTCGTCCGGCCGGGCCGAGATCGCAGAGCGTATGCGGGCCGCCGAACACGCCGGTGACGACGCCACACACGCGATCTTCCACCAGCTGAACTCCTCGTTCATCACGCCGTTCGACCGTGAGGACATCTACAACCTCGCCTCGTCCCTCGACGACATCATGGACTTCATGGAGGAAGCCGTCGACCTGGTCGTCCTCTACAACGTCGAGGAACTGCCGAAGGGCGTCGAGCAGCAGATCGAGGTACTGGCGCGAGCGGCCGAGCTGACCGCCGAGGCCATGCCGAACCTGCGCACCATGGACAACCTCACCGAGTACTGGATCGAGGTCAACCGCCTGGAGAACCAGGCCGACCAGATCCACCGCAAGCTGCTCGCCATGCTCTTCAACGGCAAGTACGAGGCCATCGAGGTGCTGAAGCTCAAGCAGATCGTGGACGTCCTGGAAGAGGCCGCCGACGCCTTCGAGCACGTGGCCAACACGGTGGAGACCATCGCGGTCAAGGAGTCCTGACCCCTTCATGGACACCTTCGCCTTGATCGTGACCATCGGCGTCGCGCTCGGATTCACCTATACCAACGGCTTCCACGACTCGGCCAACGCCATCGCCACGTCCGTCTCCACGCGTGCGCTCACACCGCGTGCGGCGCTCGCGATGGCCGCGGTGATGAACCTGGCCGGCGCGTTCCTGGGCAGCGGGGTCGCCAAGACCGTCAGTGAAGGCCTGATCGAAACACCGCACGGCAACCGGGGCATGTGGATCCTCTTCGCCGCCCTGGTGGGCGCGATCGTGTGGAACCTCGTCACCTGGTACTTCGGCCTTCCGTCCTCCTCCTCGCACGCGCTGTTCGGCGGCATGGTGGGCGCGGCGCTCGCCGGCGGCATCGGCGTCATCTGGTCCGGCGTCCTGGAGAAGGTCGTCATCCCCATGTTCATCTCCCCGGTCGTCGGCATCATCGCCGGTTACCTGGTGATGACCGGGATCATGTGGCTCTTCCGCCGCTCGAACCCCCACAAGGCGAAGCGCGGTTTCCGTATCGCGCAGACCGTGTCCGCGGCCGGCATGGCGCTCGGCCACGGCCTTCAGGACGCGCAGAAGACGATGGGCATCGTGGTCATGGCCCTGGTCATCGCCGATGTCGAGGACGCCGGCGACCCGATTCCGGTGTGGGTCAAGATCGCGTGCGCCGTCATGCTGTCCCTGGGTACGTACGCGGGTGGCTGGCGCATCATGCGTACGCTCGGCCGGAAGATCATCGAGCTGGACCCGCCGCAGGGTTTCGCGGCGGAGACGACAGGCGCGTCGATCATGTTCACCACGGCGTTCCTCTTCCACGCGCCGATCTCCACCACGCATGTCATCACCTCCGCCATCATGGGCGTCGGCGCCACGAAGCGCGTGAACGCGGTCCGCTGGGGTGTAGCCAAGAACATCATCCTCGGCTGGTTCATCACGATGCCGGCAGCGGCCCTGGTAGCGGCAACCAGCTTCTGGATCGTCGACCTGATGTTCCTGTAGGGGCGGCGGGGGCGAGGAAAAGCCAACGGGCCCACCCCCCGTAAACCGGGAGGCGGGCCCTATCGGACCCCGCGGTGGCACCGCCATGCAGCACCGCGAGGGGTCTTGATGAACCGAGCCGCAGCGAACCGACTCAGCCGAAGCGACCGGAGATGTAGTCCTCAGTCGCCTGCACGGACGGATTGGAGAAGATCCGCTCCGTGTCGTCTATCTCGATGAGCCGCCCAGGCTGCCCAACCGCCGAGAGGTTGAAGAACGCGGTCCGGTCCGACACACGCGCCGCCTGCTGCATGTTGTGCGTCACGATGACAATCGTGAAGCGCTCCTTCAGCTCCCCGATCAGATCCTCGATCGCGAGGGTCGAGATCGGGTCGAGCGCCGAGCACGGCTCGTCCATCAACAGCACCTGCGGCTCGACAGCGATCGCCCGAGCGATGCACAGCCGCTGCTGCTGACCACCGGAGAGGCCGGACCCGGGCTTGTTCAGCCGGTCCTTGACCTCGTTCCAGAGATTCGCACCCTTGAGCGACTTCTCGACGACATCGCTCAGCTCGGACTTCTTGTACGAACCGTTCAGCTTCAGCCCCGCCGCCACGTTGTCGAAGATCGACATGGTCGGGAAGGGGTTCGGCCGCTGGAAGACCATGCCGATGGTCTGCCGTACGGAGACGGGGTCGACCCCGTGCGCGTACAGGTCCTCGTCGTCGAGGAGGACCTTGCCCTCGACCCGCCCGCCGGGCGTGACCTCGTGCATGCGGTTGAGCGTGCGCAGGAAGGTCGACTTGCCGCAGCCGGAGGGGCCGATGAAGGCCGTCACCGAGCGCGGCTCGACGGTCATCGAGATGTCTTCGATCGCCTTGTGAGCGCTGTAGTAGGCGGTCAGACCGCTTACGTCGATTCGCTTGGCCATGTCAATCACTGCTTCTTTCGAGGGGGAGAACTGGTCGCTGTATGGCCGCGTCAGCGACCGGTCTTCGGGGACTTCCAGCGGGCGATGCCGCGAGCCCCGAGGTTGAGGATCATCACGAAGGCGATCAGCGTGAGCGACGCCGCCCAGGCACGGTCGTACGCGGCGGTCGAGCCGGCGCCGTACTGCTGGTAGATGTACAGCGGCAGCGAGGACTGCGCACCCTCGAACGGGTCGGTGTTGATGAAGGGGTTGCCGAAGACCAGCAGCAGCACCGGCGCGGTCTCACCCGCGATACGGGCGACCGACAGCATGATGCCGGTCGTGATGCCGCCGAGGGAGGTCGGCAGGACCACCTTCAGGATAGTGCGCCACTTCGGCACGCCGAGCGCCAGAGAGGCCTCGCGCAGCTCGTTCGGTACGAGCTTGAGCATCTCCTCCGTGGAGCGGACGACGACCGGCATCATCAGGATCGCCAGGGCGAGCGAGCCGGCGAAGCCGAAGGGCTGCATGTCGAACTGCAGCATCAGGCTGAGGATGAACAGGCCCGCGACGATCGACGGGATACCGGTCATCACGTCGACGAAGAAGGTGACCGCCCGGGCGAGGTTGCCGCGCCCGTACTCCACGAGGTAGATCGCGGTGAGCACGCCGACCGGCACGGCGATCACCGTGGCGAGACCGACCTGCTCCAGGCTGCCGATGATGGCGTGGTAGATGCCGCCGCCCGGCTCGGAGTCGGCGACCACGCCCATCGAGTGGCTCAGGAAGTAGCCGTCGAGGACCTTCACACCGCGCTTGACGGTCGTCCAGACCAGGGAGACCAGCGGCACCACGGCGAGCAGGAAGGCGACCCAGACCAGGGAGGTCGCGATGCGGTCCTTGGCCTTGCGGCGACCCTCGACTTGGGCGGCGATGACGTACGTACCGACGACGAAGAGGATCGCGGCGATCAGGCCCCACTGGATGCGGCTGTGCAGGCCGCCGGCCAGGCCGATGCCGATCGCGAGGGCGGCGGAGCCGGCCGCGATGGCCCACGGGGACCAGCCGGGGAGGTTGGCGCCGCTCAGGGTGGGCCGCTTGTCCATGACGACGTTGCTCATGCGTTGGCCCCCGAGTACTCCTTGCGGCGGGCGATGATCGCGCGGGCCGCACCGTTGACCAGCAAGGTGATGACGAACAGGACCAGACCGGAGGCGATGAGCGCGTCACGGCCCTGCTCGGTGGCCTCACCGAACTTGCTGGCGATGTTCTGGGCGAAGGTGCCGCCGCCCGGGTCGAGCAGGCTGGCCTGGATCTGGAAGGTCGGCGAGAGGACCGTGGCGACGGCCATCGTCTCGCCGAGCGCGCGGCCGAGGCCGAGCATCGAGGCCGAGATCACGCCGGAGCGGCCGAAGGGCAGGACCGCCATGCGGATGACCTCCCAGCGCGTGGCGCCGAGGGCGAGTGCCGCCTCTTCGATCATCTGCGGGGACTGCCGGAAGACCTCGCGGCTCACGTTGACGACGATCGGCAGGATCATGATCGCGAGCAGGATGCCGACCGTGAGCATCGAGCGCGGGGCGCCCTGCTGCCA
This sequence comes from Streptomyces sp. NPDC050704, assembly GCF_040654355.1. Classification (NCBI taxonomy): domain Bacteria; kingdom Bacillati; phylum Actinomycetota; class Actinomycetes; order Kitasatosporales; family Streptomycetaceae; genus Streptomyces; species Streptomyces sp. NPDC050704. The sequence continues at coordinate 45,683 of NZ_JBFAHW010000054.1, forward strand.
CTCGAAGATGCCGGTCCAGCCGAAGTACGCGTCCAGCCAGCTGAAGAGGCCGTCCATGTGCGGTACGAGGACGAGGGCGCCCCACAGGCCGTAGACGATGGACGGCACGGCGGCGAGCAGGTCGATCACGTACGAGATGGGGCCGCTGAGCCTGCGTGGGGCGTAGTGCGTGAGGAACAGCGCGATGGCCACGGCGATCGGAACCGCGATGACCATGGCGATGATCGACGAGACCACCGTGCCGAAGGCCAGGACCGCGATGCCGAAGTCCGGCGGGATGGCCGTGGGGTTCCACTCGAAGGTGGTGAGGAAGTTGCCCTCGTTCTTGCTGATCGCGAGGGAGGCCCGGTAGGTGAGGAAGACCGCGATCGCGGCCATGACCACCAGCAGGAAGATGCCCGACCCGCGGGAGAACGCGAGGAAGATCCGGTCACCAGGGCGGGTGGCGCCACGGGACGCGCGCTTCTGCTCGGTCGGGGTCGGAGCGGTGGAGGGAGGCGGGGGTGCGTCTTGAGTAGATATATCCATCAGGATCTCCGGTCTGCGGAGCCGTTGCGGGGCGGCTCCAGGCGGCGGTGCACCGGACGGTGCGAGGTCCGGCCCCGCGGTGGGGACCGGACCGCGCACTCAGGTCAGCTCAGGCCGGCGACGGTCTCGCGAACCTTGGTGATGATCTCGGCGGGCATCGGCGCGTAGTCGATGTCGGCCAGCAGGTTCTGGCCGTCCTCGCTCGCCATGTAGGTGAGGAACGCCTTGGTGGCGGGCAGGGTGTCCGCCTTGTTGCCCTTGTCACAGACGACCTCGTAGGTGACGAGGATCATCGGGTAGGCACCCTCGGCCTTGGTCGTGTAGTTCAGTTCGAGCGCGAGGTCCTTGCCCGTGCCGACGACCTTGGCGTCCGCGATGGCCTTGGTGGCGTTCTCGACGGTGGCCTCGACCGGGGCGCTGGCGCCCGTGTCCAGGGTGATCGGCTTGATGCCGTCCTTGGCGTACGACAGCTCGAAGTAACCGATGGCACCGGAGGTCTGCTTCACCTGCGCGGCGACACCGGAGGACTGCGGAGCGGCCTGGCCGCCCTTGGCCTCCCAGGCCTTGCCGCCCTCGTACTTCCAGTCGCCGGGGGCCGCGGCCTTGAGGTACTTGGTGAAGTTGTCCGTGGTGCCGGACTCGTCCGAGCGGTGGAACGCCTGGATCTTGAGCTTGGGCAGCTTCGCTTCCGGGTTCAGGTCCGCGATCGCCTTGTCGTCCCAGCTGCTGATCTTGCTGTCGAAGATCTTGGCGAGGGTCGGGGCGTCCAGCACGAGCTTGTCGACACCCGGAACGTTGAAGCCGACCGCGATCGGCCCGCCGACCATCGGAAGGTCGATGCCCTGGCCACTGGCGCAGATCTTCTTGGAGGCGGTGACCTCTTCGGGCTTCAGCGCGGAGTCGGAACCGGCGAAGGCCACCTGGCCCTGCGTGAACGCCGTGATGCCGGCGCCCGAGCCGCCGCCCTTGTAGTTGATCTGCACGCCCTTGCAGGCGGCCGTGAACTGCTTGACCCAGGCGTCCATCGCGTTCTTCTGCGCGGACGAGCCGTCGGCGAGCAGCTGTCCCTTGGCGTCGTCACACTTGATCGAGCTGGCGCCGGCCGTCTGGCTCGCGCCGTCGCCGCCGTCGCCACCGGTGTCGTCCGAGCCGCACGCCGTCAGCGCCAGGGCGCCGGAGACGGCGACAGCACCGAGGGAAAGGGCGCGAAGCCGGTTCTTGCGCTGAAGCTTCACTTTCGGGAGTTCCTTCCAGGAGCCGCCTCGTCTCGGCGGCGTGCGAGGTCGTGGTGCAGCCTCCGTCCGCACGAGGCTGCCGTCGTACTACTTGTCATCGAGTGGCACGCGAGCGGACTTTCGTACGCACCACGCACCGGGTAAGGCCGAAATTAGGCAGAACAGGTGAAGCCGCCGACTGCCGTGAGTGAACGGAGGGTGAACCCCTGCCGTCAGTGCGGTGAGGTAACGGAATGCTCACGGGGAGAACACGTGCGGGTCCCGACTAACGGAACCCCGTCTTTCGGAAGCTCCTCGCCTCCCTCCGCCCCTGCTCGGCCCGTTCCTCAGCCCTGCCCGACCCCGCCCGGACCCTTCCGAGGATGGCCGAAAACACGGCGGTACGCCCCCGGAGCCGTCCCCGGCATCCTCCGCCACAGCCCCCCGGCCACCACCCCCGCTCTGCGTCGGGCGCACGCATGCCGGGAATCACCGTCCTGCGAGGCCCTGTCGCGTTCCCGGGGCCCGGCCCGTGGAACCCGCCACCCCTGAACCCCGTCTCGTTCCACGGGACCAACGGGAGGCGCGCATGCGACGGCGTACGTTCATCGGCGGTGGCGCCGCGATCACGGCGACCGCGATCACAGCCGCGTGCACCGGTGGCGGGTCCGAGCCGGGGTCCTCCGAGGGAGCCACCAGGTCCCGTACATCCGGCCCTCCGCTCACGACGACCAGCGCCTCCGCCGCGGCCGACCTGAAGGCGCTGGCCAAGGACCTGGACGGCCCACTGGTCCGCCCGGGCGACGGCAGCTGGGCGGCCGCCCGCCAGCTCTACAACACCCGCTTCGACTCACTGAGGCCGAGCGCCGTCGCGTACGTCGCCCACGCCGACGACATCCGTACGGCGATCTCGTACGCCCGCGCCCACCAGGTCCCCGTCGCCATCCGCAACGGCGGCCACTCGTACGCCGGCTGGTCCTCCGGCGACGGCCGCCTGATCGTCGACGTGTCCAGGCTCTCCCGGGTCCGGGCCTCCGGCGGCGAGGCGATGGTCGGCGCGGGCGCCAAGCTGATCGACGTCTACCGCGCGCTGGCCGCGAAGGGCGTGACGATTCCGGCGGGTTCCTGCCCGACGGTCGGCGTCTCGGGCCTGACGCTGGGCGGCGGCCACGGGGTGGTGTCCCGGGCGTACGGCCTGACCTGCGACAGCCTCACCCGGGCCACCCTGATCACGGCCGCCGGAAAGCAGCTCACCGCGAGCGCGACCGAGAACAAGGACCTCTTCTGGGCCCTGCGCGGCGCGGGCAACGGCAACTTCGGCGTCGTCACCGAGCTCCGCTTCAGGACGCATCCGGCGCCGCAGGCCGTCTCGGCGTTCATGTCCTGGCCGTGGTCCAGGGCCGCCGCCGTGGTCAGGGCCTGGCAGGAGTGGGGCCCCGACCAGCCCGACGAGATCTGGTCGTCGTGCCATCTCGCGAACGCGGCCGGCGGCACGCCCACGGTCTCCGTCTCCGCGTTCTCCCTGGGCACGTACGGCGAGCTCCAGAACGCCGTCGACCGCCTGGCCACCCGTATCGGCGCCTCGGCCCGCAGCGTCTCCCTCAAGCGCCACTCCTACGAGGAGGCGATGGAGGTGTACGCGGGCTGCTCGTCCTTCGCCACCGACGCCCAGTGCCACCTGCCAGGACCGACACCGGGCCGCTCCCCCGAGGGCGCCCTGGGCCGCGAGACGTACGCGGCCCGCTCGGACTTCTTCGACCGTTCGATATCGGCGGCGGGCATCCAGACCCTGCTGTCCCAGATCGCCGGCGTCCGGGGCGGCACGGGCAGCATCGCGCTGACGGCCCTGGGCGGCGCGATCAACCGGGTCGACCCCACGGCCACGGCCTTCGTCCACCGCCGCTCCCGCATGCTGGCCCAGTACATCGGCGCCTGGCGCCCGGGCACCCCCGGCACCACGGCCCAGTCCTGGCTGACCCGGGCCCACACAGCGATGAAGCCTCACGCGTCGGGCGCGGCCTACCAGAACTACACAGACCCGACCCTCAAGAACTGGCGCAAGGCGTACTACGGCCCAGCGGCCCCACGCCTGAAAACCCTGAAGCACCAGTACGACCCGGCGGCCTTCTTCAAGTTCCCGCAAGCTCTATAGCAACGTAAGCCTGGCGCGCCCGTCAGGGGCGCGGGGAACTGCGCGACCAGCCCCAACGAACCCGCAGATCACCACGGTCCACACTCCCCCGGCTCACACGAACCAACTACGCCGCCAGATCCCGCTCTTCCGACTCCGGCGCCCGAGCTGTCCCGGCAACCACTTCACCCTGCCCCCCGGCGGAGCCGCGCGCTCGGATCAACCACCCAACCCGAGAAGACCGCTCCACCGCCTGCGCAACCGGCGTCAGCAAAGCCATGGCAAGCGGCGAAAGCAGCAGAACGACCGCGGTCCCGAGGGCGAATCCACCGATGACGTCGGTCGGATAGTGCACGCCCATATAAACCCGGGCGAATCCTTCAAGAAGCCCGATCGCTATCCCGGCAAGCCCGAACTTCCGATTCGCGACAAAAAGTCCGACCCCCATCGCCATGGTGAGAGTCGCGTGATCGCTCACGAACGAGTAATCGGTCTTGCCGCCGATGAGGACTTCGAGCCCTTCATGGTCGACAAAGGGCCGGGGCCGCTCCACGAACCCCCGTATGGGCACATTGACCAGGACGGCGATTCCGGCGGCGAGCGGCGCCCAGACCAGCGCGGCCACGGACGAGGCGGCTTCGTCCCCGCCCCGCCGCCGCACGGAGAGCCAGCACCACAGGATCAGCAGGACCATGGCGAGCAGGAGCCCCCACTCGCCCACGAATTCCATGCCCCGGTCGAACCAGTGCGGCGCGTCCTTGGCGATGCCATTGATGTCGTAGAGCAAATCGACGTCGGGGTTCGACCCGGATTCGGCGAGTCCAGCCATGGTGCCTACGGCCCTTCGTCGTCATCTTCCCGACGCACCACCGGTGCGTCGCGCCATCAACCCCCGTCGTCGGCTACGAGAACAGGAACGCACGGCCCCCTTCAATACGTTCCACTCTCCACCGAATGATCACTCAGACGTTATCGAAGAGAGATACATCGCCGCAGCTCAGGGGAGGGTTTCACACAGAGGTGGGCAACGCTTTCGCGCCATCTTCGGTCACCCGGGTCGCGCCGAAGTAGTCGGGCGTATCGATCGGGTCGAACCGGATCACGGCCCCCGGCCGAGGCGCGTCGATCATGTATCCGCCGCCCACGTAGATGCCCACGTGCCGGATGGCCCGGGAGTTGGTGAGGTCGTCCGAGAAGAACACCAGATCCCCGGGCAGCAACTCGTCCCGCTTGGGGTGCGGCCCGGCGTTGTACTGGTCGTTGGCCACCCGCGGCAGCGTGATCCCCACACTCTCGTACGCGGCCTTGGTCAGCCCCGAGCAGTCGAAGCGTCCGCCCTGGTCAGCGGTACCGTTGCCGCCCCAGAGGTAGGGCGTGCCGAGCTTCTTCTGCGCGTAGTTGATGGCCCCGGCGGCCTGCTGCGAGGGCTCCACACGGCCGACCGGCGCGGCGAAGCTGTCCTCCAGCGTGGTGATCGTCTTCACGTAGTTCTGGGTTTCCTTGTACGGCGGCACGCCCCCGTACTTGATGACGGCGTACGCCCCCGCGTTGTACGCGGCGAGCATGTTCTTCGTCGGGTCGCCGGGCGCGTCCTTCACGTACTTCGCAAGTGTGCAGTCGTACTTCGCGGCCGATGGAATCGCGTCATTCGGGTCCCAGACGTCGCGGTCGCCGTCCCCGTCGCCGTCAACTCCGTGCGTGGCCCAGGTCCCCGGGATGAATTGCGCTATCCCCTGCGCGGCGGCCGGACTCTGGGCTTGGGGATTGAACCCGCTCTCCTGGTACAGCTGCGCGGCGAGCAGTGCCGGATTGATGGCGCTGCACAGATTGCCCCACTTCTGCACGAGCGGCTGATAGGCCGCCGGCACGGCACCTTTGGCCAGGCCACGGGCCCCCTGCCCCACTCCGTTGGCGAGGTTCCCGGCGGTCATGTAGACCCCGACCACCAGCAGCATGACGAAGCTGAGCCCCGCCCCCGCGGTGACGGTCCCCACGATCCAGGCCTTACGCACCGTCAACCGCCCCTCGCCGCACGGTAGTCCGCCGACCGTCAGTGTAGAGGCGGACACCCCACCACGGAATGATCACCGGCCGGCGGTCCGATACAGCGCGGCGGCCTCCCCTCCGAGCACGACGCTGTACGAGACGTCATCGGTGTCCCCGCCCTCCAGATGCCCACCCAGCACCCCGACCACCCGACCGTCGGAATCCAGCCAAGGACTCCCACTCGTACCGCCACTGAAACCCGGACACGCGATGCGCTGCTGGCTGCCGCCGTAGGCGGTGGGCCTGTTCGTACAGCCCACGGGCGTCTCGCGGGCGTGGGGATACCCGACGACGGTGACGACCCGGCCGGCCCCTTGCCGGCCCGCACCAAGACTGTTCGCCCCGACGACATCCTCAACCTCCTTGCCGTCCTTGCCTCCCTTGCCGACCCGGGCGAACGCCACGTCACTGTCCTCGTCCTGCCGCCCCTTCCACCCACCGGAGACGTACGTCCTGGTCACAGCCCACTCCCCGTACGGGGCCCGCCCTTCCCGATAACCGGGCGCGAAGACGATGCTCCCGTCGCTCCCGTCCCCTCCGAGACAGTGAGCGGCGGTGACGATGAGATCCCGCCCTGCGCTGTGCACGACGGAGGCGGTGCAGTAGTGCGCCCCGCCCCGGATGAGTACGCCGACCCGGGCGTTCCGGGAGGTCACGGGAGCCGTGGCGGTGACGCCGAGGGGTCCGTGAGTGTGCGCGACCGCCGCAGGAACGGAGCCGGCGGCCAGCAGACCGACGGCAACGAGGAGCAGGAGACGGGCGGGGCGGTTCATCGGAAAGAGCCTTGCCCTACGAGGTGAGAGAAATCCTCCACCCAGCCTGAGAATCCAGTGTGAGCCGGCTCAGAGATCCGGCTCCCCGCACTCGGCCCACAGCAGCTTTCCGCCCCGGGTGGCGTCCAGTGCGTACGCGCCCCACGTCTCCGCACAGGCCCGCACGAGCTGCAGACCACGGCCGTGCTCGGCGTCCGCCGCGGCTCGCGTGGGTACGTCGTCGAAGCCAGGCGGGACGGTGGGGTCGGAGTCCCACACCCCGATGCGCAGCCGCCCGGAGTCGGCGGCGCGCAGCCGCAGGGCGTACGGGCCTTTGGTGTGGAGGTGGGCGTTGGTGAGCAGCTCGGAGGCCAGCAGCTCGGCGGTGGGGCCGAGTTGGGCGAGGTCGTGCGCGGCGAGGACGGTTCGAAGGGTTGCGCGGGCGATGCCCGGGGCGCGTGGATCGTGCGGGAGCGTAAGGGTGTAGGCCCAGGACGGGGATACGGTTGCCATCGGAAGTCTCCGATCACGGAGGGGAGTTGGACGGTTGCTCAGTGACCTCGGCCGCTCCGTCGAGCGGGGTACTTCTGAGCGGGGCGCTTGAGGTTCAAGGTAACCTCACTAGATATATTCTTCACCCAAAACCGACGGATACTAAAGGTAATCACCTGTGTGGGTGACAAGCATGGAGGAACGGCGGGAATGGCCGTGAGGAACAACCCGACGGGGCGTCAACTCCGGTTCGGCGCCGAACTGCGCAAGCTGCGCGAGCAGGCGGGCCTGACCTCCACGGGCGCCGCCCAGCTGCTCGGCATGAAGCAGGCGCAGGTCAGCAACATGGAGACCGGACGGCTCGGAGTCAGTGCGGAGCGGGTGCGCACCCTGGCCTGTCACTACGACTGCTCGGACAAGGCCCTGGTCGAAGCCATCGCGGGGATGACCGGCGAGCGCAAACGCGGCTGGTGGGAGGAGTACCGCGAAATCCTGCCCGCCGGCCTGCTCGACCTCGCCGAGCTCGAACACCACGCCGCGCGGCTGCGCACCGCCGTGACCGTGCACATCCCGGGCCTCTTCCAGACCACGGAGTACGCCCGCGAGATCTTCCGCCAGGCCGTACCGGAGCTCCCGCAACCCGACATCGAGCATCGAGTCTCATTTCGGCTCAAACGGCAGGCCATCCTCTTCCGAGACCCTCCGACTCCGCACCAGATCATCGTCCACGAGGCTGCTCTGCGTATGAAGTTCGGCGGCTCTCGCGTAACCCGCGATCAGCTCAAGTACCTGCTGGAGATGAACGAACGAGAGCACATCACCGTCCAGGTCATCCCGTTCGACACAGGCGCCCTTCCCGGCTCCGGGCAGTCGATCTACTACGCCGAAGGCCCCGTGCCACAGCTGGACACCGTAAACCTCGACCAGTCCCACGGCCCGGTGTTCCTCGACGCCGAGGCCCAACTGCGCAAGTACCGCGTACTGCTGGACCGTATGGAATCCGCGGCCCTCACCCCCAAGGAGTCGCAGATCTTCATCCACACCATCGTCAAGGACCTGTGAGGGAGCCCAAGATGCCCGCGCCCATCTGGCAGAAGTCGTCCTACTGCCCCGAAGGCAATTCCTGCATCCACATCGCCGCCAACGCCACCGGGACCCTCCATCTCACCGAAAGCAGCGACCCAACCCACTCCATACTCGGGACAACCCCGCACACCTTCGCCGCCCTCATCCACGTACTAAAAGAGAACCCAACCCATGTCTGACATCCCCCCGGACCTCAACTGGACCCGCGCCGCCCCGCCGGAGGCGACCGGGCCCGGCCCCTGGATCGAGCTCGCCTTCGGCGACAACGACCTCGTCTACATCCGCGAGACCAGCGACCCCGAGAACGTCGTCACCACCACCCAGAAGAAGTGGGACGCCTTCGTACTCGGCGTACAGGCAGGCGAGTTCGACCACTTCGTCGAGGGAGTAGAAGGAGTGGAAGAAGAGAAGTCCTAGCCCCGCCCGACGCTACGCGCCCACAGCACGAGCGGCACCTGCAACGGAAGCCGGGCCAGAGCCGCGACCCTGAGCGGCGCGGGCCGGCGACGCCAGTCCACGGCCATCTGGACATTGGCGGGGAACACCCCGACGAAGAACGCCGCGGTGGCCAGCGCAGCGACCCGGCGCGTACGGGGCAGCGCCACCCCGGCCGCCAACGCCAGTTCCACGGCACCGCTCGCGTACGTCCAGGTCCGGGGCTCACCCGGCAGCGCACGTGGGATGGTCGCATCGAACTGACGTGGTGCCGCGAAGTGGGCGACACCGGCGGTGGCCAACAGGCCGGCGAGCAACAGGGGTGAGCGTTCCGACGGGGGCACCGGTTCCTCCTCAAGGGGCTGCCGCGCGATATTACTGGACGGTAGGCGAGCGCGGGCGGGTTCGCACGCTTCCGCCGCGCACCCTCAAGCCCAACCGGGCCCCCTTATCGGGCACCCCATTTACGCGGGCTCCGCCACGGTGTACGCCGCGGTCGTCCGGTCCGCGGCCACCCTCGCCGTCGGCTCCGCCTCGCCCGCGGCGACGTTCGCCTCGTACCAGCCCTCACTGCTCAAGGTCACGAACCGGCGCCCCTCCTCCGACCCCATCCAGGCCATGACCTCCTGCGTATCCACGGGCGCACTCGACGCCAGGTGCAGGGCGAGACCCATGACGGCCAGGTCCCAGCCGACTCCGACGGCCCCAGGCCCGAACTCCGCCCACTTCGTGTCGTCATCGACATGGGAGATGTGGTCCAACTCGAACCGCGTACCGCCTTCCGCCCCCGGCGTCAGCCGCAGCTCGATCCAGCTCACACCCCCGTCGTACTCCCAGGTCGCGGCGAAGCTCCTGGGCGGGTCGCAACGCTCGACGGTGCCGTTGGCGTTGCCCTCCAACTGGTACTTGCCGCCGAGCCGGAGGTCACCGGAGACCGGCAGAAACCACCGAGGAATGCGCTCGGCATTGGTACAGGCGTCCCACACGTCCTCGACGGCCGAGTCGTACGTCTGGCTGATGGTCACCACGTGCGACTCGCCCGCCTTGAAGACACGGGCGCCGACCTGCCGCCGTACGGCGTTGATCTGATGAGTGACGTCAATCATGGGGTGCTCCTCTTCTCCGACAAGTCGCGCGGTTCACGCGGGTCACCGCCAGGGGACTCACCAAGCCGCCGCTCCCGCTTGCCGCGCGCCAGTTCGGTGGCCAGGGCGTCCAGGTGCGGCGTCCAGAACCGCCGGAACCGCGCCAGCCACGCGTCGATGTCGCGCAGCGGGTCGGCGTTCACGGCGTACAGCCGCCGCGTCCCGTCCGGCCGCACGGTGGCGAAGCCGTTCTCCCGCAGCACCTTCAGATGCTGCGAGACGCCGGGCTGCGATATCCCGAACTCTTCCCTGATGACCTCGCTCACCGCCCCCGAGCTCATCTCACCGTCGGCGAGCAGCTCAAGAATCCTGCGGCGTACGGGATCACCGAGTACGTCGAATGCGTGCACGCAATCAAAATATCACTGATTGCTTATATAAGCGCGAGCCAATACAACAATCGCTCGTCATTCCTGTGAACCGGGTCAAGCGGGAGCCACCCGCCGACCATCGCGCGGCCATTGATCAGTAAGGCGGACGCCGGGTTCGGTATGGCGGAAGTCAGGATTCCAGAACGCGCCTTGTTGTCACGTACCCAACAAGGAATGGTCATCCGCGGGCCGCTCGGCCCGACGCCGGGGACACCGTACCGGCGACACCGCACCCGCACCGCTCCTGCTCAACCACGCCCAGGAGGCTGTCCGTTGCGCACCACAACCCCCCACGCTCCGCACTCCCCCAACAGACGTTCCCCGCGCGCCCGCTGGACCCGCCTCGGCTCCGCCGCCGTCGCCACCGCGGCACTCGTCCTCGCCGGACTCGGCGGCATCACCGGCCAGGCGAACGCGGCACAGAACCAGACCACCGCCCCCACCCCCACCCTCACCCCTGCCAAATCCGCGAGCTCCAAGGTGACTTGGACCCGCGCCTGCGCCACGCCCGCAAAGGGCCGGATGGCCTGCAAGGCGCTGCGCGTCACCGGCGGCACGACCGCGTTCCAGAAGACCGAGGCAAAGACCACGGCGGACAGCGTGACCCCCAAGGCCGCCGACGCGAGCACCCCCTCCGGCTACGGCCCGAGCGACCTCCAGGACGCGTACGGCCTGACGTCCGCCGCCGCTTCCGCGGGTTCCGGCAGGACGATCGCGATCGTCGACGCGTACGACGACCCGAACGCCGAGGCGGACCTCGCCAAGTACCGCTCGAACTACGGCCTCTCCGCCTGCACCACGGCCAACGGCTGCTTCAAGAAGGTCGGCCAGACCGGCTCGACGACCTCCCTCCCCGCTGCCGACAGCGGCTGGGCGGAGGAGATCTCCCTCGACCTCGACATGGCAAGCGCGACCTGCCCGAACTGCAACATCCTGCTGGTGGAGGCCAAGTCGTCGTCCATGACCGACCTCGGCACGGCGGTGAACCAGGCGGTCACGCTCGGCGCGAAGGCCGTCTCCAACAGCTACGGCGGCAGCGAGTCGTCCTCCGACGCCTCCTACGACACCTCGTACTTCAAGCACCCGGGCGTCGCGATCACGGTCAGCGCGGGCGACAGCGGCTACGGCGCCGAGTACCCGGCGGCCTCCCAGTACGTGACCGCGGTAGGCGGCACGGCCCTGTCCTCCGACTCCTCCAGCCGCGGCTGGACCGAGAAGGTCTGGTCGACCAGCAGCACCGAGGGCACGGGCTCCGGCTGCTCCGCGTACGACACGAAGCCGTCCTGGCAGACCGACACGGGCTGCGCCAAGCGCGCGATCGCCGACGTCTCCGCGGTCGCCGACCCGGCCACGGGCGTCTCGGTCTACGACTCCTACGGCGTCACCGCCGGCTGGTACACCTTCGGCGGTACGAGCGCCTCGGCACCGATCATCGCGGGTGTGTACGCCCTCGCCGGCACCCCTTCCACCACCTCCTACCCGGCGAAGTTCCCGTACTCATCGGCCGGCACCGCCTCCCTCAACGACGTAACCAGCGGCACCAACGGCACCTGCGCCGCCACCTCCAGCTACCTCTGCACCGCCACATCGGGCTACGACGGCCCGACCGGCTGGGGCACACCACAAGGACTGACGGCCTTCACGGGCTGACGGAACCCACCCGAACGAACTGAAGGACCAGAGGGCCGCGGCTGACTACCGCGGCCCTCTGCCATCAACCCCGCAAATCACCCCCCACCCCACCCCGACCTGACACCCCGACACCTCCCCCCGCCCCACCCCGAGATAGCCTTCGGCGAGGGCAAAACGGGCGGTGTCTACTCACCAGGAGACATGCGACCCGGAGGGCATCGGCACGACAGACCGGCGTACACGGGACGGAGTCGGGCTCGATGAGCGGGGCGGAGTCGGTCGCCGTCGCGCGGAAGTCGCGTAGAAGGGGCTAACGACGGAACCACACGACAGGTTCCGGTTCACCTTCATTGCCCGGCGTGACCTGCCGTGATACACAGAGTGACCATACGCCTCCCTGTGTATCGTCCCCCGCCCCCGAAAGGGCCCCGCGGGGGCCGGCGACAAGAGATTCGTACGAAACCCGCCAACCAATGACGCCAAGTCGACATCCGGCGGCGTCTTTGTCAGCGAGAATGGCCCTGACCTCTGCGCAGAGTGGCAGGGGATGCAGAACTACCCATAAGGGGCGGTGACTTACATGCTTTTCGCAGCCGAAAAGGGCGACATCAACACAATCATCGGCGGGATCGCCCCGGACTGGGGCCCCTTCGGCAGCCTGGGCACCGAAGCACGGGTGATGATCGAAGTCGTGATGGCGGTCGCCATCCTGCTCTGCCTGGGAATCGCGATCTGGGGCGCCGCGAAGCAACGTATCGGCGCGACGGCCCTCCGCGACACCTTCAGTGCCGAACAGGGCAAGGGCCTCATCATCGCGGGCCTCACCGGAGTCTTCATCATCGGCTCCCTCGGCACGGTCTTCACGATCGTGTACGGCATGGCCGTGTAGGCGGCCGGCGGCTCGGCGCCCTCAGACCCGGCCGGGCGCGCCCGGTCCCCTCTACCCCACCCGTCCCGTCGTGCCCACCGGCTGAGGTTGCGTTTCCCTGATGTCGAGTCACCACACCGCGCCCGCGCGGGAGCCTGCACGGCTACCGTCGTACTACTACGCACACCAGTACGCGGTTCAGCATGAGGTTGAGGGGGCGTACGCGGCATGAGTGTCGGTGACGAGCACGGAGCGCGCGGCGACGACGGCGGGTACGGGGGCACTGGCCAGACCCGCACCCGGCTCCCCGACGGCGGCGGTGACGTCTACGGGGGCGCTCGACGGGGCGGCCGTTCATCCTCCCGCAGCCTGGTCACAGTGGTGGGTGTCGTGGTGCTCCTGATTGCGGCCATCGCCTTTGCGAACCGTGGTGGCGATGATTCCGGGTCCGGCGACTCGGGAAGCGGCGACCAGCCGAAGGCGGCGCCTACGGCTGCTTCCGGGCAGCAGCCGGTCGAGTCGAAGACCGGGGGGATTCCTTCCGGGTTCGCGCACGACGAGCAGGGGGCGGAGTCGGCGGCGGCCAACTACTCGGTGGTACTGGTCTCGTCCGACATCCTCAAGCCCGCCAGGCGCAGCGAGATCGTCCAGCAGGTGTTCGTCGCCGACAGGGTGGCCGCGCTGGAGGACAGACTCAACAAGACGTATGACAAGGCCTTCCTCGACAAGGTCGGCCTGGACGAGAACGGCAACGCGCCGACAGGCAGCACATACGTCTCACGCACGATGCCGGTCGGCACCAAGGTCACGAGTTACTCGGACAGCACGGCCACCGCCCAGGTCTGGTGTGCGGGCGTGTTCGGGATGGCGGCGGAGAACTCGACCGACCCGGTCACCAGCGACTGGTTCACCATGACCCTCCGGATGCGCTGGGCCGACGGTGACTGGAAGGTCGACACCTTCACCCAGAAGGAAGGCCCCGCGCCGGTCAACGGCGACAACAAGGTCTCGACGTCCGAAGAGATCTCGAAGGCCGTCGAGGAGTACGGAGGGTTCACGTATGCCCGGTAGCCGACACCGCGTGCTCAAGGTCGCGGGATCCCTCACAGCCGTACAGACCGCCGTCGTCCTGCTGGCCACCCGGGCCGCCGCGGCCCCCACACCCACGCCCACGCCGGCCGACGACAACTGCGGCCTTCTCTCGGGCGAGGCCAAGAGGATCTGCGAGAGCGGCGACAACAGCCCCGGCGACACCCCCACCGTCCCCGGCACCGACGCCCTCGACCCCTTGGCCTCCCTCGCCAAAGGCTGCGCCGACGCCGCCTCCTGGACCATCGACAAGCTCAGCGAAGCGGTCAAGAACACGGCGACCGTCGACTTCACGAACCCCAAGTTCCTCCAGCAGTACGCGGTCGTCTTCGCCGCGTCGACCATCCTCACCCTCGTGCTCTGGCTGCTCGCGGTGGCCAAGCGGGCCGTGCGGGGCGTCCCCCTCACCACGGCCATCTCCGAGGCGATCGGCTTCCTCTGGCTGACGGTGCTGGCGTCCGCCTTCACCCCGCTGATCCTCTACACCGTCGTCTCGGCGACGGACGGCGTCGCGGACGTCCTCGCCAAAACGACCGGCAACCAGACGGACACCTTCTTCGGCAACTTCTCCGGCGCCCTGAACAAGGGCACGGACATCGGCGGCGGCCCGATCATGCTGATCGTGGTGTCGCTCGTGTCGATTCTGGCCGCGGGCGTCCTGTGGCTGGAGCTCGTGATCCGCGCCGCCCTCCTCTACGTGGGCGCACTGCTCGGCACCGTCGTGTACGCGGGACTCGTCGACAAGAACCTCTGGGGCCACGTCCGCCGCTGGGCCGGCATCATGATCGCCGTCATCCTCGTGAAACCGGTGATCGTGATCGTGCTCGGCCTCGCGGGCGCGCTGTCCGCCGAGGACGGGCCCGACGCGTTCTCCGCCGTGGTCTCCGGCCTCGCCATCATCCTGCTCGCCATCTTCGCCAGCGCCATGATCTACCGCTTCGTACCGGGCTTCGGCGACGAGATCGCCAACTCCCGCAACAACCGCATCATGCAGGGCGCCGAAGGCAAGGCCGCGGCCGTCATCAGCTCCCCCGCCACCCTCGTCGCCCAGGGCATCAAGACCCACAGCGCCCGGGCCGACAACAACGGCGGCGGAGGCGGTGGCGGAAGCAACAGCGGTGGTGGAGCCCGCCCCTCCAACCCCGCTTCCGGCGGCGTCGCCGCCCACAGCACACGCGGCTCTTCCAACGGCGGCGGATCCGTCCCCTCCGCCGCACCCCCGCCGCGTACCAGCCCGGCGAACACCCCCCACGCCGCCAACAACCGCAACAGCAGCAACAACCGCACGGGAGGTGAAGGGCGTTGACGACTGATTCCCATGCGGTCCACGTGTCCCATCCGGTCACGCCCCGCCGTACATATCTGATCGGCCGCGCCCGGCCGAACGCGATCGTCGGCCGGAACCGCGAGTCCGGCGAGATCGCGCTCATCATCACGGGCGCGTTCCTCGGCATGATGGCCGGCCTGCTCGTCCCCGTGCTCTCCCTGCGCATCGTCCTGCTGATGGGCTTCCCGCTGCTCGCGCTGGCCGCGGTGTACGTGCCGTACAAGCGGCGGACGTTCTACAAGTGGTTCGAGATCAACCGCAGTTACAAGCGCAGCCTGCGGCAGGGCACCGCCTACCGCAGCACCGTCATGGAAGCCGGCACGCGCGTCGACGGCCGCGAGGTCGAGATCGGCCCGCCCCCCGGAATCGGCCGCATCACCTGGCTCGCGGCCCCCTTCGGACCGGACGAGCTCGCCGTCCTCCTGCACGCCGACCGGAAAACCGTCACTGCGGCGATCGAGATCGAGGGCCCGGGCGTCGGCCTGCGGGACAGCGAGGACCAGGAGGCCCTCGTCGACCGGTTCGGCACACTGCTGAAGCACGTCGCGAACGGCGACGGCTTCGTCACCCGCCTGCAGATGCTCGCCCGCACCCTCCCCGCCGACCCGGACGCCCACGCCAAGGACGTCACCGTACGAGGCGACGAGCGGGCCCCCGCCTGGCTGCAGCAGTCGTACGAGCAGCTCCAGTCCATGGTGTCGACCAGCAGCGAGCAGCACCGCGCCTACCTCGTCGCCTGCATGCACTACTCCCGCGAACTCGCCGCCGAGGGCCACGCGATGGCGCGAGCCGCCCGCCCGCACGGCGGCAAGAAGCTCGACAAGGACGCGGGCCTGGCCGTCGTCATGGCGCGCGAACTCACCGACATCTGCTCGCGGTTGCAGGAAGCCGACATACGGGTACGCCAGCCGCTCGGACAGGGGCGCCTCTCCTCCCTCGTGCATTCCATGTACGACCCGGACCACCCCATCGACCACATCCAGGCGATGACGAAGCGGAACGCCTGGCCGGCCGAGCTGGACGCCATGGAGGCCACGTACCTCCAGGCCAAGACCCGCGAGTCCTCCACCCGCGCGCCCTGGTGCCACGCCACGGCCTGGGTGAAGGAGTGGCCGATGACGCCGGTCGGCGTCAACTTCCTCGCCCCCCTCCTGGTCCACACCCCGGACGTCATCCGGACCGTCGCCGTCACGATGGACCTCGAACCCACCGAGATCGCCATCGAGCGGATGCTGACCGAGAAGACGAACGACGAGGCGGAGGCCAGCCGCCAGGCCAAGATGAACCGGACCGTCGACCCGCGCGATGTCGCCTCCCACAACCGCATGGACCAGCGCGGCGAGGACCTCGCGAGCGGCGCGGCCGGCGTCAACCTCGTCGGCTACATCACCGTCTCGTCCCGCAACCCCGAGGCGCTGGCCCGCGACAAACGGACCATCCGCGCCTCGGCCGGCAAGTCGTATCTGAAGCTGGAGTGGTGCGACCGCGAGCACCACCGGGCCTTCGTCAACACGCTCCCGTTCGCGACCGGCATCCGGAGGTAGGACTTCATGCGGGATCCGCTGTCCGTCGCCACGGAAGCCTTCACCTCCTTCCTCTTCGGCAAGGTCGAGACGACCCGCCCACCGGTGCGCACCTCCACCGGCCAGGCCCAGGCCGTCTACCTGCCGACCGCCGCCCCCGGCCTCGGCGACTCCGGCGTCATCATCGGCCGCGAGGTCTACTCCGGGAAGGGCTACATCTACGACCCCTTCCAGCTGTACGGACAACAGCTCCCGGCACCGCACTGGCTGGTGCTCGGAGAGTCCGGCAACGGCAAGTCCGCGCTGGAGAAGACGTACGTACTACGGCAGTTGAGGTTCCGCGACCGGCAGGTCGTCGTGCTCGACGCACAGGGCGAGGACGGGGCCGGTGAGTGGAACCTCATCGCCCAGGAGCTGGGCATAACCCCCATCCGGCTCGACCCGACAGCCGCCCTGGACATGGGCATCCGGCTCAACCCGCTCGACCCGGCGATCACCACGACCGGCCAGCTCGCACTGCTCCGGACCATCATCGAGGTCGCGATGGGGCACGGCCTCGACGAGCGCTCGGGCTTCGCCCTGAAGGTCGCGCACGCCTTCGTCAACGAGACCATCGTCGAACGGCAGCCCGTCCTGACCGACATCGTGGAGCAACTGCGCCACCCCGAGCCGGAGTCGGCGGAGGCCATGAACGTCGCCCTGGACGACGTACGGGCGTGGGGCCTGGACGTCGCCCTGGTCCTGGACCGACTGGTGGACGGTGACCTGAGGGGCATGTTCGACGGCCCGACGACCGTCGGCATCGACCTCGACGCGCCCCTCATCGTCTTCGACCTGTCCCACATCGACCGCAACTCCATCGCCATGCCGATCCTGATGGCGATCGTCGGCGTATGGCTGGAACACACCTGGATCCGCCCCGACCGGAAGAAGCGGATCTTCCTGGTCGAGGAGGCGTGGCACATCATCAACAGCCCCTTCGTGGCCCAGCTCTTCCAGCGGCTGCTGAAGTTCGGGCGACGTCTCGGCCTGTCCTTCGTGGCGGTGGTGCACCACCTGAGCGACGTGGTCGACGGGGCGGCCGCGAAAGAGGCGGCGGCGATCCTCAAGATGGCCTCCACCCGTACGATCTACGCCCAGAAGGCCGACGAGGCACGGTCCACGGGGCGGGTCCTCGGCCTGCCCCGATGGGCCGTCGAGATCATCCCGACCCTCTCCCCGGGCATCGCGGTGTGGGACGTCAACGGCAACGTCCAGGTGGTCAAACACCTCATCACCGAGACCGAACGGCCGCTCGTCTTCACCGACCGCGCCATGACCGAGACGTCGGCCGAACAGGCCGACCACCTGGCCGACGACGCACTGCGGGCCGCCGAACTGGAGGCGGAGGAACGCGCGGCGACGTTCATGGAGCAGCACCTGAGCGATCTCGACGGATCGTCCGAGTCCACAGTGGCGTAGGCGTAAGTGGCATAGGTGTAGGGGAGCGGCGTGAGATGAGACCGGACGAGCGCGACCGCCGCCGCGAGGGCGAACGGGGCATCCCCGACGGGCTGTTGATCGGAGTCCTGGCCTTCGTCCTCGGCATGACCTTCCTGGTCTGGTCGGCGACGGGCCTCGCCGGCCTCTTCGCCCACGGCTCCTGGCCGTCCGGCGTCACCTTCCGCCGTACGCCCCTGGCGATGCGCCAACTCATCGAGCAACCGCACGACGTGGCAGGCGCCTGGCCGGACACGCCCGCGGACCAGTTGTCGGGATACGGGCTCTTCTGGGGCCTGCTCATCGGGCAACTGATGGTCCTGGTGGTGCTCACGGTGTTCGTGCTGGGCACGGTGGCGAGGTGGCGGGCGGGCAGGGCCCGACGCAAGACGTACCCCGAGCCCGCACCCGCGCCCACGACCCACGAAGTCCCGGCCCAACAGCCCCCGCCGGTCGTCCAACAGCCCCCGCCGGTCCAGCGGCCCGAGTCCGTGCAGCAACCCGCGCCAGCCCAACAGTCCGCACCGCTCCCGCTCCAGCAGGAACCCCTGCCGGTTCCCGACCCCGTACGCAGCCAACCCGAGCCCGCACATCCCGCACATCCGGTACATCCCGCGCATGAAGTAGCCCCCGTCCCACCCCCGTTGCCCACCTTGCCCACCCCACGCTCCCCCGTCGTGCTCGGCCCCGCCGAAACCCGCCACCCCGTAGCCGTCCAGGCGGTTCGCGACGCGGACGGCCCCGTCCTGGTCATCACCTCGAACCCCGCCCTCTGGTCCGACACCAAGGACGCCCGCGCGAAACTCGGCCCGGTGCTCCTCTACGACCCCTCCCACCTCTGCGACACCCCGGCCCGCCTCCACTGGTCCCCCTCGTCCGGCTGCGAGGACAATGACACCGCCAGGGCCCGCGCGAAGGCCCTCCTCGCCCCCGTCCGCCCCACCGCGAAGATCGACCAGGCGGTCGCCGACACGGCGGAAACGCTCCTGCGCAGCTACCTGCACGCCGCCGCCGTGGACGGCCGCACCATCCGCCACGTCCACCGCTGGGCCCAGGGCAGCCAGGTCCAGGACGCCGTACGCACCCTCCGCACGAACGCCAAGGCGGCATCCGGCTCCGCGGGCGAACTCGAAGCGGCACTCACCTCGCACCCCGAACGCCGCGACATCGCCCAGGAGTTGACCGCTCGCGCACTGTCCTCCCTCTTCACGGTCAACGTCCGCGAGGCCTGCACACCCAACCGAACCGACACCCTCACCTTGGATTCCTTCATCAACGAAGGGGGCACGCTTTATGTGGTCGGTGAACCCATCGAGGACCCCAAGGCGAACCCCGGCGCGATGCCCCTCCTGACGGCCCTCGCCTCAAGCGTGGTCGAGCGCGGCCGGCGCATGGCCGAACGGTCATCCTCCGGTCGCCTCGACCCACCACTCTCGCTCGTCCTGGACGACGTCGCCGCGGTGGCCCCGCTCCCCCAACTCCCGGACCTGCTGGCCACCGCCACCGGCCCGGGCCAGGACCGCGGCCTGCCCACCCTGGCCCTCCTCCGCTCCCGCGAACAGGCCCGCACCCGCTGGCCCCACCACGAGCTGCCGGAGTAACTCCCGGCTCCCCAGGGCTCCCTAGGGCCGCTTGAGCACGAACTCCAGCTCCCGAGCCACGGGATCCCCTTCCACCGGAAGCGTCTCCCCCGTGGGCACGAACCCGATCTTCCGGTAGAAACCCTCGGCCCGAGCGTTCCGCGAATGCACGAACAGCCGCACCCGATCGACCCCGGCCACCTCCCACGCCCAGTCCAGGGCATACGCGAAGAGCCGCTCGGTGAGCCCCTGCCCGCGCACCTCGGGCCGTACATAGACCCCCACGAGATGCCCCTGCCGCACCTCGTTCACGCTACCGAGGATCCCTTTCTCCCCGGCCTCCTCCACGAGCACGACCACGGACCCGACCCACCGCCCGTCGGGGGCCTCGGCCACGACCTGCTGCCGTTCGAGAACGCCTTCCGCAGCCCCCGCAGTCCGCTCCTGCCAGAAGCTGTCGGGCCGGCCCACGGCATTCTCGTATGTCTCCAGGAAGGCAAGATGCGCCACCGGATCCCGCAGCCCGTCCAGCCTGAGCTGTTTCACTTCGGGCCACTCGTCAGGACGTATCGAACGGATCACGTGCTTCATAAGGGCCACCGTAATACCGCGGTACTACACCCCTCACCCCATATACCGCCGCCGTCCGACGCCCAGGCCCACCGCCCGGCGAACCATCGAAGCATGACGACCACCCCCGGAATCACGGCACACGGACTGACCAAACGCTACGGCGGCAAGCCGCCCAAGACCGCCGTCGCCGACCTCACCTTCACCGTCCGGCCGGGCACCGTCACCGGCTTCCTCGGCCCCAACGGCGCCGGAAAGTCCACCACCATGCGGATGATCCTCGGCCTGGACACCCCCACCCGGGGCAGCGCGAAGGTCGGCGGACACGCCTACCGGGAACACCCCGCGCCCCTCCACGAGGTCGGCGCACTCCTGGAGGCCCGCTCGGTCCACCCGGGCCGCACCGCCTACCACCACCTGCTCTCGCTTGCCCTCACCCACGGAATCCCCCGCGGCCGCGTCGAGCACGTACTCGACCTCACCGGCCTGACGGACGTCGCCGGACAACGCGTCAAGGGCTTCTCCCTCGGCATGGGCCAACGCCTGGGCATCGCGGCCGCCCTCCTCGGCGACCCGGCCACCGTCGTCCTCGACGAACCGGTCAACGGCCTCGACCCCGAGGGCGTCCTGTGGATCCGCACCCTCCTCAAATCCCTGGCCGCGGAAGGCCGTACGGTCTTCGTCTCCTCCCACCTGATGAGCGAGATGGCCCTCACCGCCGAGCACCTGATCATCATCGGCAGGGGCCGCCTGCTGGCCGACACGACCGTCGACACGTTCGTACGAGAGTCGGGCGCGGGCACCGTCAAAGTCGTCACCCCCGACCCCGGCCCACTCACAGCCCTGCTCGCGGCCCCCGGGGTCGACGTCACCAGCTCCACCCCCGGCACCCTCGAAGTCCGCGGCACGGACACCGAACACATCGGCCGCACCGCCGCCTCCCACGCCATCCCCCTCTTCGAACTCATCCCGCACACTGCCTCGTTGGAACAGGCCTTCATGGACCTGACCCGCGACTCGATCGAGTTCACCGCGACCACACCCACGACCGAGCCCCTGGAGTCGGTATGACCGCCCTCACCCCGGCCCGCGTACTGCACTCCGAATGGCACAAGCTCTGGACGGTCCGCTCGACCTGGATCATGCTCGCCGCCGCGACCGTCCTGACCGTCGGCGTCGGCATCGCGATGGGCGCGTCGTACGAAGAGGACCGCGGCGAGGTCTCAGGCATCGACCCCGTCCAGTTCCTGCTCTTCGGCACGCAGTTCTCGCAGATCCTGCTGGCCGTCGTCGCCGTCCTGTTCATGGCGGGCGAGTACGGCACAGGCCTGGTCCGCTCCACGATGGTGGCCGTACCGCGCCGCCTCCCGGTCCTCTGGTCCAAGGCCGGCGTCGTCACCGCGGTCACCTTCGCCGCCACCTTCACCACACTCCTCGTCACCTTCACCGCCGGCCAGCTCTTCCTCGACGGCACGGACAAGGAACTGTCCCTGACCGACCCGACCGTGCTCGGCACCCTGCTCGGCAGCACGGCGGGCCTGACCTCCCTGGCCCTCATCGGACTCGGCCTCGGTGCCCTACTCCGCTCGGTTCCCGGCGGCATCACCACCTACATCGGCGGCGTCATCGTCCTCCCGGAGGTGCTCAGGATGTTCCCGTACGACGCCATGGACCGCATCGCCAAGTACTTCCCCGGCAGGGCGGCCGAAGCCCTGATGACCCTGCGCGACACCCCCGACTACGCGGCCACGGGCCCCGCCCTCCTCGCCCTCACCCTGTGGACGGCCGCGATCCTCGGCGCCGCGGCGGCACTCCTCAGGCGACGGGACGTGTGACCAACTCCCGCGCCCGCGACTCCCGTACGAGGATGGACCCGTGACCGAGATACTGGACCGGCTGCGCACGACCCGCGACCAGAGCCGACGGGACCGGGCACGACAGGATCAGGCCTGGCGCGACCAGTCCTGGCGGGGCTGGTCACCGGACAGGCAGAGGCAGCCGCCGGTCACCCGCCAGATCCACCGCTTCACCCACTGGGTACGCACCTTCGACCGACGCCATCCGCTGGTGTGGGACGTCCTGATCACGGGCTTCTTCGTGACCGCCGCCCTCATCGACTTCCTGGGCGGCGGCTGGCTGAACATCACCGACAACCCGGACGCCCCGACCTGGCTGCTCACCACGATGTCACTGGGCTTCACCATCCCGCTGCTGTGGCGCCGCACCCACCCCGTCGCGATCCTCCTGCTGATGCTGCCGCTGGAGATCGCCAACACATGGACCGGCGCCGGCCTCCAGGCCGGTCTGACCCTGCTCGTCGTCACCTTCAACATCGCACTGCGCACCCGCCTGCGCACGCTGCTGTGGTCGTACGCCCTGACCCTGGTGCCGATCATCGTGGACGGCCTCCGCTACCCCGACGACCAGGGCGCGGACCAGTCGATCGTCCCGCAGTCGATGAGACTCGCCATGGTGGCGATCATCGGCATCTCCTACCGCACCCGCCAGGAGTACCTCGCCTCGCTCGTCGAACGCGCCCGCCAACTGGAGATCGAGCGCGACCAGCAGGCCCAGCTCTCGGCCGCCGCCGAACGCGCCCGCATCGCCCGCGAGATGCACGACATCATCGGCCACAACCTCTCGGTCATCACCAGCCTCGCCGACGGCGGTTCGTACGCCGCCGCCAAGAACCCCGAACGCGCCACCCAGGCCCTGACCGCCATCGGCACCACCAGCCGCCAGGCACTCGGCGAACTCCGCCGCCTGCTCGACGTACTGCGCGCCGACGCCCCCAGCGCCGAGCTCTCCCCCCAGCCCTCCCTCACCGACCTCGACCAACTCATCGACGGCGTACGGTCCGCGGGCCTCCCCGTCCGCACCACCGTCCAGGGCCGCGCCACCCTCGCACCGGGCCGCCAACTCACCGTCTACCGCGTCATCCAGGAAGCCCTCACCAACACCCTCAAGCACGGCGGCCCCGGCGCAACCGCCAACGTCTCGCTCTCGTACGAGGACGGTGGCGCCGTGACGACAACGGTGACCGACACCGGCCGCGGAGGCGAAGGCCCCTTGAATCCGCCCGGCACCCGGGGCCGCGGCCTCACCGGAATGCGCGAGCGAATCGCCTTGTACGACGGGACACTTGAGTACGGCCCGCTGCCGCGACACGGCTGGCGCGTCCACCTTCACCTACCGGAGGAAACCCCGCAGTGACCACCATGCTCATCGTCGACGATCAGGCACTGCAACGCTTCGGCTTCCGCATGCTCGTGGAGAGCCAGGACGACATGACGGTCCTGGGCGAGGCCGGCAACGGCAGCGAGGCGGTCCGCCTGACCGCCGAACTCCGCCCCGACGTGGTCCTGATGGACATCCGCATGCCCGGCCTCGACGGCATCGAGGCGACCCGCCGCATCGTCGCCTCCGGCGACCGCACCCGCGTCCTCATCCTCACCACCTTCGACCTGGACGAGTACGCGTACGCCGGCCTGCGCGCAGGTGCCTCCGGCTTCCTCATCAAGGACGCACAGCCCGAGGAACTCCTCTCCGGCATCCGTTCGGTGGCCACCGGCGACGCGGTGGTCGCCCCGAGCCTCACCCGCCGACTCCTCGACGCATACGCCCAGCACCTGCCCGTACCGGCCTCGAAGGCGTCGACGTCCCCCGCCCTGGACCCGCGACTCGCCTCCCTGACGGAACGCGAACGCGAAATCCTGACGGTCATGGGCAAAGGCTGGACGAACCTCGAGATCTCCGCACGCCTGCACCTCGCCGAATCGACGGTGAAAACCCACGTGGGCCGAATCCTCGCGAAGACGAACTCCCGGGACCGTATCCAGGCGGTGATTCTGGCGTACGACGCGAGATTGGTGCAGCCGTCCTGACGTCCTGCCTGACATCTTGAAAACAGAAAAACCCCGCACCGTAAGGTGCGGGGTTCTCCCGTTATCAAAATTCGTTCGGCGGCGTCCTACTCTCCCACAGGGTCCCCCCTGCAGTACC
>NZ_JBFAHW010000055.1:0-68233 GCF_040654355.1 Streptomyces sp. NPDC050704
CGCGCGGTTTTTGTTTTATCCGACACGGCCGCTCGGCGGGGCACCCCAGGTACCGGGGCGGCCGGTACCGGGACGGTCAGTGCGCTCCGGTGCCGGTGAGGGAGCGGACCTCCAGCTCGGCGTACTTGCCGGTGTCCGGCTCCTCCTTGGACAGCTTCGTGCCGATCCAGCCCAGCAGGAAGCCGACCGGGATCGAGATGATGCCCGGGTTCTCCAGCGGGAACCAGTGGAAGTCGACGTCCGGGAACATCGAGCTGGCCTTGCCCGAGACGACCGGCGAGAACAGCACCAGGCCGACCGCGGTGGTCAGACCGCCGTAGATCGACCACAGCGCGCCCTGGGTGGTGAACTTCTTCCAGAAGAGGCTGTACAGGATGGTCGGCAGGTTGGCGGACGCGGCGACCGCGAAGGCGAGGGCGACCAGGCCGGCGACGTTCAGGTCGCGGGCGAGGGCGCCGAGGCCGATGGAGACGACGCCGATGCCGACCGTCGCCCAGCGGGCGGCCCTGACCTCTTCCTTCTCGGTGGCCTTGCCCCTGCGGATGACGTTCGCGTAGATGTCGTGCGCGAACGAGGAGGACGAGGCCAGGGTCAGGCCCGCGACGACCGCGAGGATCGTGGCGAAGGCGACCGCCGAGATGGTGGCGAGCAGGATCGCGCCCCACGCCGAGTCGACGCCGCCGATATGCAGCGCGAGCAGTGGCGCGGCCGTGTTGCCCGCCGGGTTGGAGTCGGTGATCTCCTTCTGCGAGATGAGCGCCGCCGCTCCGAAGCCAAGCGCGATGGTCATCAGGTAGAAGCCGCCGATGATGCCGATCGCCCAGTTCACGGACTTCCGCGCGGCCTTGGCGTTGGGCACCGTGTAGAAGCGGATCAGGATGTGCGGCAGACCCGCGGTGCCGAGCACCAGCGCGATGCCCAGCGAGATGAAGTCGACCTTCGAGGTGGTCGTGAGGCCGTACTTCAGTCCGGGCTCCAGGAAGGCCGAGCCCTTGCCGCTGTTCTCGGCCGCCGAGCCGAGCAGGTCGGAGATGTTGAAGTTGAACTTGAGCAGCACCAGGAAGGTGATCAGGAGGGTGCCGCTGATGAGCAGCACGGCCTTGATCATCTGGACCCAGGTGGTGCCCTTCATGCCGCCGATCGTGACGTACACGATCATCAGGACGCCGACCAGGGCGACGATGAGTACCTTCCCGGCGTCGCTGGTGATGCCGAGCAGCAGCGAGACGAGGACGCCCGCGCCGGCCATCTGCGCCAGCAGGTAGAAGATCGAGACGACGATCGTGGAGGTGCCGGCCGCGGTACGCACCGGGCGCTGGCGCATGCGGTACGCGAGGACGTCGCCCATCGTGTACCGGCCGGAGTTGCGCAGCGGCTCGGCGACCAGGAGCAGCGCCACCAGCCAGGCGACGAGGAAGCCGATGGAGTACAGGAAGCCGTCGTACCCGAAGAGGGCGATGGCGCCCGCGATGCCGAGGAACGAGGCGGCGGACATGTAGTCGCCGGAGACGGCAAGACCGTTCTGGAAGGCGCTGAACTGGCGGCCGCCCGCGTAGAAGTCCGCGGCGTCCTTGGTCTGGCGGCCCGCCCAGACGGTGATGCCGAGCGTCGCGACGACGAAGACGGCGAACAGGGAGATGATCAGCGGCCGGTGCTCACTGGCCTCGTTCGCCGCGAACTGGAACTGATCCGTCGCGAGGTGTACCTGGGTGATCGCGGGGCTCATGCGCCGCCCTCCATCCGGGACTTGATCGCCTCGGCCTTGGGGTCGAGCTTGGCGGTGGAGTGCCGCTCGTACCACCAGGCGATGAGGAACGTGGTGAGGAACTGGGCGAGGCCCAGGATGAGTGCGACGTTGATGTTGCCGAACAGCTTGGTGCCCATGAAGTCGCCCGCGTAGTTCGACAGCAGGACGTACAGCAGATACCAGGCGATGAAGCCGATGGTCAGCGGAAAGGCGAAGGAGCGGTGGGAGCGGCGCAGTTCACCGAACTCAGCGCTCTCCTGCACCTCGACGAACTCCTCGGTGGTGGGGAGGTGAGGTTGTGCTTTCGAGGGGGGCGGTGCGTCGGTAGCCACGGAGTCTCCTCGCGTTGCGGATGCGGTTGCGGCGTCGGTCGGGGGCGTATCGGGACCGGGGGACGGATCTGGTGCGGACATGACTTCTTCTGACCTCACGGGTGATGTGGATCACGTGGGCCGAGTGGCGATGTTAGGGCCCTCGGGCGTGATCCGACAGGGGGCTCGACGGTGCTCGGCCTCCCTGCTCAACGTCACGGCGCCACGCTGGAACCGGTTCAACCGATGACGCTTCTTTCCGAACTCGTCTCCTGACTTTCCGAAGACATCCCCAGAAGTCATTGCTGGCCAGGGACGACGGGAGATAGCTTCGCCCTGCACCACCCCGTCATGTACCTGCCCGATGTGCCTGCCCGAGCACCACCTGTGTTCGGGCCGGTTCCGTTTCCGGATGATGTGGAGATCCCATGGCTCATCTGCGTTCCAGACGCCGTCTCGCGCTCGCTGTGCCGGTCGCTCTGTCCCTCACCGCCTCGCTCGGCTTCCTGCCCGGTGTCGCCTCGGCCGCCCCGTCCGCCGCCCCCGCCGTGACGGCCGCTGCGGAGGACGGCCCGAATCTCGCGTACGTGGTCAACACCAGGACGGACCGCGGCACGATCGCGTCGGTGAAGAAGGCGATAGCCAAGGCCGGCGGCACGGTCGTCACCACGTACGAGAAGATCGGCGTCATCGTCGTCCACTCGGCGAACCCGTCCTTCGGCCCGCAGATACGCGCCGTGCGCGGCGTGCAGTCCGCCGGCGCCACCCGTACGACGCCGCTGACCCCGGCGGGCACGACGGACGAGGGCGCCGCCGACTACCTGTCGGCCGCGGAGGCCGCCAAGGTCGAGGCCGCCGCCACTCCGGACAGCGAGCCCCTCGAAGCCGACCAGTGGGACCTGCGCGCGATCGGCGCCGACAAGGCCGCGAAGATCAACCCGGGCAGCAAGAAGGTCACGGTCGCCGTGATCGACACGGGTGTCGACGACACGCACCCGGATCTCGCCCCGAACTTCTCGGCGTCGCAGTCCGCCAACTGCGCCGGCGGCGTGGCGGACACCAGCGAGGGCGCCTGGCGCCCGTACACCCCGGAGGACTACCACGGCACGCACGTGGCCGGTGAGATCGCCGCGGCCCGCAACGACGTCGGCGTGGCCGGTGTCGCGCCCGGCGTGAAGGTCTCCAGCATCAATGTGACCGACCGGGAGAACGGCCTGTTCTACCCGGAGAGCGTCGTCTGCGCCTTCGTGTTCGCCGCCGACCACGGCGTGGAGATCACGAACAACAGCTACTACGTGGACCCGTGGCTCTACAACTGCCTGGACGACCCCGACCAGAAGGCGATCGTCGACGCGGTCAACCGGGCCCAGCTGTACGCCACGAAGAAGGGCACGCTGCACGTCGCGTCGGCCGGCAACTCGAACCACGACCTGGATTCGGACGCCATCGTCGACGACACGAGCCCCGACGACTCGACCCCGGTCACCCGCACGATCGACCCGCACGAGTGCTTCGACGTGCCGACCCAGCTGCCGGGCATCGTCACGGTCAGCGCGACCGGCGTGCAGAACCTGAAGTCGTTCTACTCCACGTACGGCAAGGGCGTCGTCGACATCGCGGCACCGGGTGGCGACAGCCGCTACCAGATCCCGGACACCCCGTCGAAGAACGGCCGCATCCTCTCCACGATGCCGAACAACCAGTACGGCTTCCTGCAGGGCACGTCGATGGCGGCGCCGCACGCCTCCGGTGTCGCCGCGCTGCTGAAGTCCAAGTACCCGTGGCTGGCCCCGGCCCAGCTGCAGGGGCTGCTCAAAGCCCAGGCGGACAACCCGGGGTGCCCGGACTCGTACGACCAGGACGGCAACGGCACGCAGGACGCCACCTGTGAGGGCGGCAAGCGCGTGAACGGCTTCTACGGCTTCGGCATCGTGAACGCCCTGAAGGCTGTCAAGTAGCCCGGTTTCCCAGGACTTCCGCACGGCCCACACGAACTCGCGAACGAACTGGAGACAGTATGACAGCGCCTCATACGCGCTCTCGCCGCGTCATAGCGATCCCGCTGGGGATGGCCCTGGCGACGACTCTCGCCTTCCTGCCGAACGTCAGCGCGTCGGCGGCCCCGGCGGACGACGCGACCACCGCGACCGACACAGCCGGCATCGTCGACCAGCTCTCGGCGCAGGCCACGTCGCTCAGCTACGTCGTCAACGTCCGCCCCGGACACGGCCCTTCCTCCTCCGTGAAGAAGGCCATCGCCGACGCCGGCGGCACGATCGTGACGTCGTACGACAAGATCGGCGTGATCGTCGTCCACTCGTCCAACGCCGACTTCGCCAAGACCGTGCGCAAGGTGCGCGGCGTCGAGTCGGCGGGTGCGACCCGCACCGCGCCGCTGCCCGCGCAGTCCACGACCGACGTCGGCACCCCCAAGGTGCTCACCTCGGCGCAGGTCGCGGACGTCGAGGCGGCGGCCGGCCAGGACCCGCTGGAGCCCCTGCAGTGGGACCTGCCCGCCATCAAGGCGGACAAGGCGCACGAGAAGACGCTCGGCAGCAGCAAGGTCACCGTCGCCGTGATCGACACCGGCGTCGACGACACCCACCCCGACATCGCGCCGAACTTCGACCGTGACGCCTCGGTCAACTGCGTGACGGGCAAGCCGGACACGACCGACGGGGCGTGGCGGCCGAGCGCCGCCGAGTCCCCGCACGGCACGCACGTCGCGGGTGAGATCGCGGCCGCCAAGAACGGTGTCGGCGTCACGGGTGTCGCGCCCGGCGTGAAGGTCTCCGGCATCAAGGTCTCCACGACGGCCGGCTTCTTCTACACGGAGGCCGTCGTCTGCGGCTTCATGTGGGCGGCCGAGCACGGCGTGGACGTCACCAACAACAGCTATTACACCGACCCCTGGTACTTCAACTGCAAGAACGACCCGGACCAGAAGGCGCTCGTCGAGGCCATCACCCGGGCGTCGAAGTACGCGGAGAAGAAGGGCACGGTCAACGTCGCGGCGGCGGGCAACGAGAACTACGACCTCGCCGCGGACGAGATCACCGACCCGACCTCGCCGAACGACACGACTCCCGGCGAGCGGGTCATCGACCCGTCCGAATGCCTCGACATCCCGACGCAGCTGCCGGGCATCGTCACGGTCGCGTCGACCGGCGCGAAGGGCATCAAGTCGTCCTTCTCCAACCACGGTCTCGGCGTCATCGACATCGCGGCCCCCGGCGGCGACTCGACGGCTTACCAGACCCCGGCACCGCCGGCCACCAGCGGCCTCATCCTCGGCCCGATCCCCGGCGGCAAGTGGGGCTACATGGCCGGTACGTCGATGGCGTCCCCGCACGTCGCGGGCGTCGCCGCGCTCATCAAGTCGACGCACCCGAAGGCTCCGGCCGCCGTGGTCAAGGCGCTGCTGTACGCGGAGGCCGACCGCACGCCGTGCACCGACCCGTACGACATCAACGGTGACGGCAAGGTCGACGCGGTCTGCGAGGGCCCGAAGAACTACAACGGCTTCTACGGCTGGGGCACCGCGGACGCGCTGGACGCGGTGACGAAGTAGGAACGGTTTGATCGCCTGATCGCTTGATCGGTCGAGAACGGAAGGGCCGGGCGGAGCATCCGCCCGGCCCTTCCCCGTGCCCGGCCCTTCGCTATGCCCGGCACGCGGAACCGCGCGGAACTGAGTCACAAAGGTCGTCGGAAGCGTATGGATGGGCGGAATGCCGTACCACCAGTTGTTTCCAGGACTTGCCCCGGTCTGGACGACTGGTGAAGATCTTGGGGTGAGTTCGATAAGACCGACTGCCGACGCGGGTGGCGAGACGGGCGATCCCCGGGTGAACGCGGCCGTCATGCAGCGTGCCGTCGCCGTCCTCGGCCTGGTGGCCCTCGCCGCGCTGATCCCGCTCCTCGGGCCGTCCACCGCACTGAGTGGTACGGGCGAGGCCGCCGCACCCGGTATCGGTGGCATCGCCCTGCTGCGGGCGGTCCTGTTCGCGGCGCTGTGCGTCTCGGCCGGTGAGCTCTTCGTCACCCGGCTGGCCCGCAGGGTGCCGGGCGCACCATTGGAGGACACGCCCCGCAGCTGGGCCCCCTACGCGGCCGCCGCCGGCTTCGTCGCCGCGCTCGGTCTCGCCTCGGTGGTGGCCACCGGCAACCTGGTGCCGCGCAGCCCTTCCGACATGGACATCGGCGGCCTCTACCAGACCCGGGACGGCATGCTCGCCCTCCTGGAGGTCAACGCGTTCGTCGTGGCGGGCCTGTGCGCCCTGTCGCGCCGCCCGGCTACCCAGGCGTGGCCGCTGGCCGCGGTGGCCGTCGCGGAGGCGCTGCGCGCCCACCCCGTCACGGAGCAGAGTCCGCTGATCGGCTCAGGCCTGACGCTCGTTCATGTGACATGCGCGGCCCTGTGGGTGGGCGGTCTGCTGCACGTCCTGCGCCTGCTGCGGCGATGGCGCGTCAGTGCCCCCGGGGAGGGCATCGCACTGTTGGGCCTCTACGCGCGCGTGGCGGCCGTGCTGCTCGCCGCGATCACCGCGACCGGGGTGTTCAGCACGTTACGCCGGATGCCCCCCGGCACCGTCCTGGACCAGCTGACGACGACGGCGTACGGGCGCACCCTGCTCGCCAAGGTGCTCCTCGTGGCAGCCGTGGCCGTACTCGCCCTGTGGGCCCGCCACCGGCTGCGCCGGGCGGCCGACCCGCTCAGCGCCCACTCCCCCGCGCGCGCGGAGGTCGCGGTCCTGGGCCTGGTGGTGGTGGTCTCGGCCGTGCTCACGGCGCTGCCGGTGCCGATCCGTTGGTGACCTCGGTGACCTCGCTGGCCCTCAGGAGGCCGGCCGGCCGCGCGCCGGACACCTCCATGACGCCCCTGACCAGCAGGTACTGCGCCGCCGTATACGTGAGCATGATCCAGAAGTCGGGCCGCGGGAGCTGCGGCCACTCGGCGACACCGGAAGCGATGAGCGTGTCCGAGGCCAGGAACAGGACACCCCCGAGCCCCGCGACAGGCCCGAGCCTCGTGGCGCCGTACGCCATCGCGGTCAGCAGCAGGCTGTAGCCGACGACGGGGCCTCGGAGGCCGGTCGGGAGGCCGGGCCACAGGAGGACGACGGTGACGACGAGCGCGACGGCGTACGCGACGGCCGTGAGCCCGGTCCCGGTCACTGTCCCAGCCGCTGTTCCGGTTCCACGCGCGCGTGGGGTGCTCTTCGAGGAGCTCTGTCTGAAGAGCAGCAGGTAGCACACGTGGCCCGCCGCGAAGGACGCCATTCCGGCAAGGAAGGCCGGTTCGGCGTCGGAGAGCAGCAGGACGTCGCCGCCCCACCCGAAGAGCAGAGCGGCGACGAGGAACCGGGGTCCGCCGCGTACGCGTACGTAGGCGGCGAGCAGAGGCATGAGCAGGGGCTTGGCCAGTGTGTGGCCGGTGTCGTGTCCGGTGGCCAGCGAGACCAGATCCACGACCACTACCAGTCCGAAGGAAACGAGCAGCACGCGCGCGTGGCGTGGGCTCACGCGGCGGACTCCGCGACCGCGGCCTTCTCCACAGGCGTCCCGGTCGGCGTATCAGCCGGCGTCGGCTGCCAGCCCGGCCCGCGGAACACCCGCCCTGCCCGCTCCCGCCAACTGCCCGCCGCTCTCAGGTCCCTGGCGATGGCGGCGTACTCGTGCGTGGCGACGCGCAGCGGGTTGTACGTGTTGATGTTCTTGGTCAGCCCGTACACCGGCCGCTCTGTCTCCAGGACGAACGAACCGAAGAGCCGGTCCCAGACGATCAGGATGCCGCCGAAGTTCCGGTCCAGATAGCCGCCCTGGGAGGCGTGGTGGACGCGGTGGTGCGAGGGCGTGTTGAGGACGAACTCGAAGGCCCGGGGCAGCT
This sequence comes from Streptomyces sp. NPDC050704, assembly GCF_040654355.1. Lineage (NCBI taxonomy): Bacteria > Bacillati > Actinomycetota > Actinomycetes > Kitasatosporales > Streptomycetaceae > Streptomyces > Streptomyces sp. NPDC050704. The sequence continues at coordinate 7,949 of NZ_JBFAHW010000055.1, forward strand.
TGTCGATGCGCTCGGTGTGGATCCAGAACTGGTACACGAGGTTCACCGACGAGCAGAACGCGAGCGCGGCCGGGTGGACGCCGAGGGCGATGAGGGGAACGTAGAACGGCCAGACGGTCCAGGTCGTCCACGGCTGCCGCAGTGCGGTGGTGAGGTTGAACTTCTGGCTGGAGTGGTGCACGACGTGACAGGCCCAGAGGATCCGGATCACGTGATGCCCGCGGTGGGACCAGTAGTAGAAGAAGTCCTGCGCCAGCAACATCAGTGGCACGGTCCACCACAGGACGGGCACCCGCAGTGGTGTCAGCTCATATATGGCCGTGTAGATGGCAACGATCGGGATCTTCCACAGAAGGTCGAAGACCAGACTGCCGAGCCCCATCCCGACACTCGTCGCGGCGTCCTTCGCCTCGTACCCCGCGGCGGCGCCTTCGGTGTCCGGATGAATCCGGACGCTGACCATCTCCACGACGGTGAGCAGCACAAAGGCGGGTATCGACCACAGCACGACATCGGGCAGGTTCGGCATGCGTGCACCGTAGAACCGCTGGTCGGCCGCGGCTAGACGTTGTTACCCACAAGTATTAGCGGGGGTATGCGCTTGCTTATTGGTGATCTCCGCCAAGAGGCGGCCCCGGCATCCCTCGCCCGTCACCAAACCCGGACCGACCCTCCCGGCGCGAACACCGGACTGGTCGCCCCCGCAGGTACCTCCTTCAGCGGCTCCGCCAGTTCCTCCACCGTCGGCCCCGCCTTCGCCGCGATCGGGTCCAGCAGATCCAGGTCGAAGCCGTACACCCGGGCCGCGTTGCCGCCCACCATCGCCGCGACCTCCTCGCGAGGGAGGCCCGCGTAGGCGATCCGCAGACCCTCCCGGGAGTACGGGTACGTGCCCTCGTCGTGCGGGTAGTCGCTGCCCCACATGATCTTGTCGAGGCCGATGCGGTCACGGAGCGGCACCTCGTGCGGGCGCATGAAGCTGGCGCCGACGAAGCAGTTGTCCCGCCAGACCTCCGAGGGCCCCTTTCCCATCGAGGCGGCGAGTCCCGCGCCGAACTTGGACTCGGCGGTCGAAGCCGAAGCCGCCGAGGACGCCTTCGTCGCCGCCGCGACCAGGCGGCCGTGGTAGTAGTCCAGCATGTCGAGCACCCCGGGTATCCAGCCCGAGCCCTGCTCGGTCAGCACCAGTTTCAGGCCCGGGTGACGGCGGAAGGCGCCGCCGAAGACCAGGTGCCAGAGCGCGCGGTGCGAGAACCAGGTCGTCTCCACCATGAAGACAGCCCGGGCGGCCGGCTCGTCGCCGAGGGGCGGGGAGGCCGAGCCCGCGTGGTGGTTCACCGGGACGCCGAGTTCCGCGCAGACCGCCCAGATCGGGTCGTACGTCGACGAGTAGAGCTCGGGAAGGCCCGAACCCGGCGGTGTGCCGGGCAGCAGGAGACCGCCGGTGAGCCCCGCCCCGGCCGCCCAGCGAATCTCCTTCACCGCCTCCTCGACGTCGTTCAGGAGGATCTGGAAGACGCCCGCCCGTCGGCCGGGCGCTGCCGAACAGAAGTCCGCCAGCCAGCGGTTGTGCGCCCGCAGGCCCGCCCAGCGCCGCTCGAACTCCTCGGCCGCCGGTGCCGGCGCCATCAGCGACCCGGACGGGAAGAAGGGCGGGATGGTGTTCGGGAAGACGACCTCGGCCACGATCCCGTCCTGCTCCAGCTCCGCCAGGCGCCGCTCCGAGTTCCAGTTCTTGTCGGCCGTGTCGGCCACCAGGTCCTCGTACGGATTGACGTACGTGGCCGCCCAGGCGTCGAACTCGTCGTGGTACCTGGTCGCCAAGTACGGCTTGTAGTCCAGGAGATCGGCTCCGGCGTGGCAGTCGGCCGAGATGACGGTGTAGCGGTCCCCGCTCATGGGACGCACGGAAGGTGCGGAGTTCACGGGAGTCGTAGGGCTCATGGGACTCACGGGGTCACCCCCAGGGTCGGGAAGTCGTGGTCCGTCAGCCAGTGGCGGCCCACCTCGCGCGAGCGCGCCCAGGACGCCTCGACCGCCGACTGGTCCTCGGACTGGCCGAGTTCGGCCGGTGTCGGGCCGATCCGGCGGGCCAGCGGGGCCAGCGCGGCGGTGTCGAAGCCGAACACCTCCGCCGCCGCCAGGCCGAGCATGCGGCGCGTCTCGGCGACCGGGATGTCGTGGAAGGTACGGGACAGCCACGCGCGCGTGTCGGGCCAGGTGCCCTCCGGGTGCGGGAAGTCGCTGCCCCAGAGGATGTTGTCGACGCCGATCTCGTACCGCTGGGCGAGTTCGCGCCGCTTGGTGTTGGTCGCGCAGATGAAGACCTGCCGGTCCAGGTACTCGTGCGGCGGGCGCTTCAACTCCGCGAAGGGGGACAGTTTCTTGCCCCCGTGCGCTCCCAGGTACAGCCGGTCCATGAACCAGAGGAGATTGGGCAGCCACCAGCAGCCCGACTCCGCGACACCGAACCTGAGCCCCGGGTGGCGCTCGAACACGCCGGACCAGAGCAGGAACCACAGCGGCCGGGACGGCCACCAGGTCACCTCGCTCACGTAGATGCCCAGGTGGTCGCCGTACTCGCCGCGCGGCGCGGCCCCGGAGTGGGTCACCACCGGCATCCCGCACTCGGCCGCCGCGGCCCACACGGGGTCGTAACGGCGGTCGTGGTACGGCTCCTTGTCGACCCACATGGAGGGGATCATCAGGGCGCCGAGGCCCGATTCCCTGGCCCGGTACACCTCGGCGACGACCCGCTCGGTGGGGGCCGTGATCGGCAACAGGGCGACCCCGCAGTGCCGTTCGGGGTGCTCGCCCACGAACTCCGCGAGCCACCGGTTGTGCGCCTGCGCGCCGGCCATGCCCAACTCGGGGTCCTGGTCGCCGGAGAGCCCGAGCCCCACCCCGAAGGGGGCGGCCGTCCGGCTGTCCACGGCGTCGGCGTCCGGGAAGACGACCTCCGCCGCCACGCCGTCGCCGTCCAGCTCCTTGAGCCGCTGGGCGGTGTCCCAGCCGCCGCGCAGCCCCTCCTCGTTGTCCGCGAACCACCGGTCGGCGAAGGCCTCGTTGCGCACCCCGAGCCGCGTCATCTCCTCGCGGCGGCGGTCGCGCCCGGCGAGGAACTCGTCGAAGTCCCGGTGGAAACGGGCGTCCAGATAGGGCCGGTACTCCTCGGTGGGCAGCCCGGCATGGCAGTCGGAGGAGATGATCAGGTACGGATCCTGGTCGCTCATCGAAACTCCTCAGTCCTCAGTGGTCCCTCATGTCCATCAGTCCAAAATGAAGTTCTCCAGGTACGACGGCTCGGCCCGGTCGAGCATCGACTGCGACCTCGCCCGGATCTGCGCGTCGCTGTGCTCGCTCTCGGGCAGCAGCCAGAAGCGGCCCGCCCGGATGCCGTCCACGACCAGCCCGGCGACTTCCTCGACCGGCGTGAACCGCACCTCCCGCCCGGCCTCCTTCATCGCGGCCTCCCACTGGTCGAGGCTGCGGTAGGGGGTTTTCCGGGGCTTCTGCTTCGCGAACCGGTCCGGCCGGTTGCGGTGGGACTCCCACAGGCCCGTACGCAGCATGTGGGGCCCCGGAAAGAGCACGGATGCCCCCACGCGCGCGTGCTCCGCCTTCAGGTGCGCGTACAGGGACTCGGTCATCGTCACGACGGCCGCCTTGGTGACGGCGTACACGGAGGCGGTGGGCAGGGGCGCGATACCGCCGTCCCCCGAGGAGGTGTTGACGATGTGCCCGGGTTCGCCGCCGGCCAGCATCCGCGGGACGAAGGCCTGGATGCCGTGGAAGACACCCCACACGTTGACCGCGAACGCCCACTTCCAGTCGTTCGGGTCGTGCTCCCACATCCGGCCCTCGGCCCCCGAGCCGACCCCCGCGTTGTTGCACAGCACATGGACGGCGCCGAACCTGTCGTACGTGTCCTCGGCGAGCGCGAGGACCTCCGCACGCTCGCCGACGTCCACCACGCGCGCGTGCACGTCGGCCCCGTCCTCCCGCAGCCCCGAAGTGGCCTTCTCCAGAGCGCCCTCCTCGACATCCGCGAGGACGACCCTCAGCCCCTCGGCCGCGAACCGCCGGGCCATCGCAAGACCGATGCCGCTCGCCGCGCCCGTGACGACGGCAACCTGCCCTTCCTGAAGGCGCATCAGACACTCCCGTCCGGAGGCCCGTCGAGGATCTGCCGCGGATCGTCGTAGCGCTGGTGGATGTATGGCAACAGGGCCTGCGCGTCGACCCGTTCGACGACCCGGCCCTGCTGGTCGGTCGTCTTCTCGCCGATGGTGATGTCCACGAGTTCGCGTACGGGGAGGTCGGCGACCGGGTCGTACATCGACTCCCGCAGGACGACGTCACCGGTGATCCGCTCCAGCTTCCGCACCTTCTCGTTGCGCACGCAGTGCACGAGCAGGGGGTCCGCGTCGAAGCCCGAACCGTCCACCGCGGGAAGGAACTTGAAGTAGAAGTCGGTCTTCCGGGCGGGCTCCGGAAGCGGCAGGTCACCGCTCACCGCACCACGCACCTCCACGAACGCGATGCCGTGCCTGGCCATCGCGGCACGTATGACCAGGCCCTCGCGCTCGACCGTCACCTCGCCGAGTTTCTTCGGCTCCCCGAAGACCTCGCGGCCGCCGATGAGGGCCCGCTCGTGGGTCATCGGCATGACGAGCGGATACCAGCCCTCGACGCCGTCGTGCGCGGCGGCGACGGCGAACGACCCGGCGCCCAGCGGGTATCCGGGCAGGTCGACCTTGCTGATGTTGACCCGTACCAGGGGCCGCCCGGTGGGTTTGAGCGGCGGCGGCAGGACCGCCGCCACGGCGTCCGGGTCGCTCGCCCAGACGGCCACCACACCGGTGGACCAGATGTCGGGGAGCCGGGAGCCCGCCCCTCGCGCGGCGGCGATCTCCGCCTCGGTCCGCGCGCCGTACCGTACGCGTGCCATGTCGTACCGCCCTCCGCGTCGCGTGCTGTCCAGGCGTGCGGCACAGTTGCACCGGGCGGGGCAATGGTCCATAGCCGTGCAGCGACAAGCCGATGTCGACGCGATCGGACCAACCGGCCCGGACCTCATACGTCAACGGTCGCCCATCGCACAACTCCCGTGTCGTACCGCCACCGCGGAGGACCGGCTCCGGACCGTCTCCTGACCGACTCCGGGGACAGGACTGTCAGTCGCGCCCCTTATCCTCAATGACCATGCTCGAAGACCGTATGACCGCAGCCTCCGAAGCCTCCTGGCCGGCCGCGTATCCGCAGGGATACGCGGTCGTCGACGTGGAGACCACAGGACTGGCCCGCGACGACCGCATAGTGTCGGCGGCGGTCTACCGGCTGGACGCGCGCGGCGAGGTCGAGGACCACTGGTACACGCTGGTCAACCCGGAGCGGGACCCGGGCCCGGTGTGGATCCACGGTCTGACGAGCGACATGCTCGAAGGAGCGCCCCTTTTCCCGGACATCGCCGAGGAGTTCGCGACCCGGCTCGAAGGCCGCGTCCTCGTCGCGCACAACGCGGTGTTCGACTGGTCGATGATCGCGCGGGAGTACGCGCGCGCGGAGCGCGAGGCGCCGGTCCGTCAGCGGCTGTGCACCATCGCGCTCTCCAAGGAGCTGGGCCTGCCGCTGGCCAACCACAAGCTGGAGTCGCTCGCCGCGCACTTCGGCGTCGTACAGCGGCGGGCGCACCACGCGCTGGACGACGCGCGCGTGCTGGCCGAGGCGTTCCGGCCGAGCCTGCGGGCCGCGGCGCGTGACGGGGTGCGGCTGCCGCTGCTGGAGTGCCGGCCGCTGACGGAGTGGTCGGACCGGTCGGCGCCGCGGATCGGGCGGCAGTCCTCCGGCGGCTCGGGCGGCGGCTATCCGTCCGGGAGTTGGCGCCCCTCGCGCAAGCGGCCCGCCTGCCCGTACCCCAACCCGGGACGGCACGAACCGAACAAGCCGCTCAAACAGGGCATGCGGATCGCGTTCTCCGGGGACACCTCGGTCGAGCGCGACCTCCTGGAGGACCGCGCGGTCGAGGCGGGGCTGCATGTCGCGACGAGCCTGTCCCGGCTGACCAGCCTCCTCGTCACGAACGACCCGGACTCCGGTACGTCCAAGGTGGTCAAGGCCCGCCAGTTCGGCACGCCGGTCGTCGACGAGGCGGCGTTCGGCCAGCTGCTGCGGGATGTGGAGCCGGCGTCGGAGGCCTGAGCGCGCATCAGGTCGTACAGACACGAGCACGCATCCGGTCGTACGGGTGATTGGCGGGCGACTCGCCCGGCGGCCGCTCGCCCCCACCGCCCGGGCGGCCCACCCTGTGGCGCATGGCGAGATGCGAGGTATGCGGAAACAGTTACGGCATGACGTTCGAGGTGCACGCGCAGGGCGCGGTGCACGTCTTCGACTGCTTCTCCTGCGCGATCCACCGGATGGCGCCCATCTGCGAGCACTGTCGCGTCCAGATCATCGGCCAGGGGGTCGAGGTCGAGGGCCACTGGTACTGCGGGGCGCACTGCGCCCGCGCGGAGGGGAAGGTGGGGATCGTCGACAAGGTCTGAGCCCACCCCCTGCCGTCAGCACCCCATGACCGAGTTGTACGGTCGTGGGGTGTACCGCTTCCTGTTGTCCCGGCAGTGGGTGATCCTCACCCTCATCATGCTCGCGCTCATCCCGACGATGATCGAGCTGGGCTTCTGGCAGTTGCACCGGCACGAGCAGCGGGTCGCGCTGAACAAGGTGATCTCCGACTCGCTGTCCGCCGAGCCGGTCCCCGCCGAGTCGCTCACCGCGCCGGGCCGCGAGGTCAGGCATGACGAGCTGTACCGCCGGGTCACCGCGAAGGGCTCCTTCGACACCGCGCACGAGGTCGTCGTCCGCCGCCGTACCAACTCCGACGACGAGGTCGGCTTCCACGTACTGACCCCGTTCGTCCTGGACGACGGCCGCGTCCTCATGGTCAACCGCGGCTGGATCCCGGCGAACGGCGTGCAGACCGAGTTCCCGAAGATCCCCGCGCCCGCGAAGGGCGAGATCACCGTGACCGGCCGGCTGATGGCCGACGAGACGAGCGCCGAGAGCGGCATCAAGGACGTTCGCGGGCTGCCCGACCGCCAGATCATGCTGATCAGCAGCGGGCAGCAGGCGAAGTCCCTCGGCAAGCAGGTCCTCGGCGGCTACGTCGAGATGACCGCGCCGGAGCCCAAGGGTGACAGCCCCGAGCTGCTCGACGAGCCCGACCACAGCAGCATCGGCCCCCATATGGCGTACGCGATCCAGTGGTGGCTCTTCGCCGCGGGCGTCCCCGTGGGCTGGGTGGTCCTGGTCCGCCGCGAGCGCCGGGACCTGGCGGAGGCGGCGGCCACGGAGGCCACTCAGGAGGCGGCGGAACCCGCCACCGTCTAGTCCAGTCGGCCGACCGATGTGACAGGGCGTGGGGCCGGCCTGCCGTGACCGACGCGTCGCCCGGCCGGATTGATCAACGTGCGCGGCGGGAACCCGGGACACGTGCACTCATCCAACGAGTCCGTCACAGCCACCGCCCCCACCGAGGCCACCGCGTCCGGTACACCCACCGAGCCCGCCGCGTCCGCCGAGCCCATCGCGTCCATCGAGGACTACGCACTCATCGGCGACCACCAGACCGCCGCACTGGTCGGGCGCGACGGGTCGATCGACTGGCTCTGTCTGCCGCGGTTCGACTCCGCGGCCTGCTTCGCGAAGCTGCTGGGGGACGAGGAGAACGGGCACTGGCGGCTCGCGCCGAAGGAGGCGGGCACCTGCACCCGGCGGGCGTACCGGCCCGATTCCCTCGTGCTCGACACCGAGTGGGAGACCGAGGACGGCACAGTACGCGTCACCGACCTGATGCCGCAGCGCGACCGCGCCCCCGACCTCGTACGGATCGTCGAAGGCCTGAAGGGCCGGGTGACCGTGCGCAGCACCCTGCGGCTGCGCTTCGACTACGGCTCGATCGTGCCCTGGATGCGCAAGGCCGACGGCCATCGCGTGGCCGTGGCGGGCCCGGACTCGGTGTGGCTGCGCAGCGAACCCGCCGTACGCACCTGGGGCAAGGACTTCTGCACGCACTCCGAGTTCACGGTCGCCGAGGGCGAGAAGGTCGCCTTCGTGCTCACCTGGCACCCCTCGCACGAGCCGCGCCCCGACCCCGTCGACCCGCACGAGTCACTGTCCGTGAGCCTCGCCGACTGGCAGGCGTGGGCGGCCCGCTGCCGCTACGCGGGCCCGCACCGGGACGCGGTCATCCGTTCCCTGATCACCCTCAAGGCCCTCACCTACGCACCCACCGGCGGCATCGTCGCGGCCCCGACGACCTCACTGCCCGAGGAGGTCGGGGGCGTACGCAACTGGGACTACCGCTACTGCTGGCTCCGCGACTCCACGCTCACCCTGGGCGCGCTGCTCGCCTGCGGCTACCAGGAGGAGGCGGAGGCCTGGCGCGACTGGCTGCTGCGCGCGGTCGCCGGCGACCCGGCCGACCTGCAGATCATGTACGGCCTCGCGGGCGAGCGGCGGATCCCCGAGTACGAGCTGCCGTGGCTGCCCGGATTCCGCGGCTCGGCCCCGGTCCGGATCGGCAACGACGCCGTACGGCAGTTGCAGCTGGACGTGTACGGCGAGGTGGTCGACTCGCTCGCGCTCGCCCGGCAGGCCGGTCTGCCCGCCAAACCGCACATGTGGCGTCTGCACCAGGCCCTGATGGAGTTCCTGCACGAGACATGGCGCGAGCCGGACGAGGGGCTGTGGGAAGTCCGGGGCCCGCGCCGCCACTTCGTGCACTCCAAGGTGATGGCCTGGGTGGCCGCCGACCGCACGGTCCGCGCTCTGGAGGAGAACCCTCGGCTGCGCGGTGACGTGGACCACTGGCGGGCGATGCGCGACGAGGTGCACCGCGAGGTGTGCGAGCGCGGCTACGACCCGGAGCGGAACACCTTCACGCAGTCCTACGGCTCCCGCGAACTGGACGCCGCGCTGCTGCTCATCCCCCGCCTCGGTTTTCTGCCGCCGGACGACCCGCGGGTGGCGGGCACGATCGACGCGGTACGCGACGAGCTCGGCCGCGGGGGTTTCCTGCGCCGCTACAACTCGGAACAGACGGTCATCGACGGGCTGCCGGGCCACGAGGGCACCTTCCTGGTCTGCTCGTTCTGGCTCGCGGACGCGCTGCACATGACGGGGCGCACGAAGGAGGCGCGCGAGCTGTTCGAGCAGTTGGTCGCGCTCCGCAACGACGTGGGGCTGCTGGCCGAGGAGTACGACCCGGTGGCCGGCATCCAGCTCGGCAACTTCCCACAGGCGTTCAGCCACATCGGCCTGGTGGGCACGGCCTTCGCCCTGTTCGGTGAGGACGGGGAAGCGGAAGACAAGGAGGGGGAGGATGGAAGGTCCGATGAGGAGGGGGCAGGATAGAGGCCATGGATCTTGGACTGAAGGACCGTGTCTACGTCGTCACCGGAGCAACGCGGGGCCTGGGCCACGCCTCCGCGCGTGAGCTCGTCGGCGACGGCGCGAAGGTGGTCATCACCGGGCGCGACGAGAAGACGGTGGCCGAGGCCGCGACGGCGCTCGGCCCGAACGCGCACGGCGTCGCCGTGAACAACGCCGATCCGACCGCCCCGGAGAGCCTGATCGCGGCCGCGCGCGAGCGCTTCGGCGGCTTCGACGGCATCCTGATCAGCGTCGGCGGCCCGCCGCCCGGGTTCGCCGCCGACAACACGGACGAGCAGTGGCAGTCGGCGTTCGAGTCGGTCTTCCTGGGCGCTGTCCGGCTGGCCCGGGCGGCGGCCGCGGAGCTGGGCCAGGGCGGGGTCATCGGCTTCGTGCTCTCCGGTTCCGTGCACGAGCCGATCGCCGGCCTGACCGTCTCCAACGGCCTGCGCCCCGGCCTCGCGGGCTTCGCCAAGTCGCTCTCGGACGAGCTCGGGCCGCGCGGTATCCGCGTTGTCGGCGTGCTCCCTGCCCGCATCGACACGGATCGCGTGCGCGAGCTGGACGGGTACTCCGCGGATCCCGAGGCCACGCGGGCCGCCAACGAGGCGCGGATTCCGCTCCGTCGGTACGGCACGCCGGAGGAGTTCGGGCGGACGGCCGCGTTTTTGTTGTCCCCGGCCGCCTCTTATCTGACGGGGATCATGGTTCCTGTTGATGGTGGGGCTCGGCATGGGTTCTGAACAGCGGGGTTGTTGTGTGTCTGCGGGCCGCGGGGTCTGGTCGCGCAGTTCCCCGCGCCCCTAAAAGCAAAAGACGGGCGCCCCTCAGTTGACCCTCTCCGCGCGGTGTTTGACCCCGCGCAGGCGTACCTCCGCCGGGAGGGAGGCCAGGCCGGCCGAGTCCCTCGCGTGGGTGAGGGCCTCTGTCGTGAGGCGGTGCAGGGCGTCGCCGGGGTCGGCGTGCGGTTCGAGCAGCAGCTGGACCCGCGCCTCGGGGACGCTGCGCCGCCCGGTGAGCGACACCTGTGCACGGTCGACGCCGTCCAACGCGCCCGCCTCACCGGCCAGTACGCCCTCCAGGGCCCGTCCCCGCAGCAGCGCGCCCTCACCGTCGCCGGTGTCGACGAGCACCTCGGCGAGCCGGCGCCGCCGCAGCACGGCCGCCAGCCACCACAGGGCGAGCAGCACGGCCGCGGCGAGTACGCCGATGACGGTGGGCCACCACCAGCCGTCGTCCCGCCACCGGGCCCGGTCGGCGTCGCTCAGCAGCACGTCGTGCCGCCCGTCGTGGACCCACCCCGAGGGTGGCTCCACCCCGAGGCCGACGGCCAGCACCGAACCGCCGAGCACGACGAGGAGCAGCCCCGCGAGGCCCAGCAGGACCCGGTTCACGATCCTCAGCACCGCCGTCACCCCTTCCGCTTGCCGCTGGGACGCCCGACGTGCACCGACAGCGCCGGGCGCCGGGCGAGCCCGAGTCCCCTGATGCCGTCGGCGAGTGTGGCGTCCAGGTCGGTGCGTACGTCGTCGAGTTCACGGAAGTGCGACACCGCGCGGACGTCGACCCTCGTACGCCCCATGCGGACCCGCACGGACCGCACGCCGGACACCTCCATGGCCCGGTCGCGCAGCACCATGGCGGCCGCGGCCCGGTGCAGTCCGGCCCGTACGTCGGGGTGGACGCGCCGCATCGGCAGGACCTCGCGCAGTCCCGGTGTAGCGGCGAGCACGAGCAGCCAGGCGCCGAGGGCCGTGGCCACTCCAGCGCCGACGAGTACCCAGGTGTCGTCGAGGGGCCGCTCGGCGAGTTCGCGGGCCAGCGACCTGCGCCACCGCATGGCCGGCCGGTCGGCACGGACGGCGGCGACGTCGTACAGCAGCAGGGCCGCGCCCGCCAGGATCAGCAGCGCGAGGACACCGGCCGGGACACGGCGCGCCGACCAGAAGCGGCCGTCCCCGTCGTCGGTGTCGTCGAGGACCGGCAGGGGTTTGTAGTCGGCCGCGGAGGCGGACTGGCCGAGTTCGGTCCCGGTCGTCTGCTCGGCCGTCGGCTGCTCGATCGCCCCGTCGATGACGGGCAGTTGCCGGGTGCTCTCGGAACCCTGGGACTCGCTCACTGCGTCCTCCCGTGTGCCGCGCCGCGTGCCTGTACCGAGTGCAGCCGCTCCACCTGAACGGCGACCTCGGGCACCGACATCCCCGCCAACTCCTCTACCCGCCGAGAGACTTGGCGACGCACGGCGCCGCACTGTCCGCCGATGTCCGAGGGATAGTCGAGTTCGAGGCTGACCCGGACGCGGGCGGTGTCGTGGTGCACGACGACCGTGGCGTGCGGGCGTACGGCGTCCGGCGGCAGCACGTCGAGGGCCTCGCGTGCCGCGTGTGCCGCGATCTTCGCGACGACCCGGTCGGCGATCCGGGTCGCGCCGCGGTCGGCCGCCGCGACGGCCCGGCCGGGGCTGCCCGGCCGGACGACCGCACCGGATCCGGCGAGCTCGCCGGCTGCCGGAACGGACTCACCGGGCATGTGCGTCACCGCCGGCGGTCGTCGCGCGTGCCGCGGGCGCGGAAGAAGTCACCGGGGTCCAGATCCCCCTCCAGGAACCGGCCCACGACGAACCCGATGGCGCCCAGCGCCGCCACCAGGAGGAAGGCGCCGAACCCGCCGAAGTACCCGGCGAAGCCCAGCGCCATTCCGGCGATCATGCCGATCACGGCCATGCTCATGGTGCGCTCCTCAGCAGGTCAACAGCGAGTCGCTGACGCGGCTTCACTGGAGCCGGGTCTCCGGCTCCTCGTCCTCTTCTTCGGGCAGCTTGACGTCGCTGACCGCGATGTTGACCTCGACGACCTCGAGCCCGGTCATGCGCTCGACGGCCGCGATGACGTTCTCCCGTACGTCGCGGGCGACATCGGCGATGGACACGCCGTAGTCGACGACGATCTCCAGGTCGAGCGCGGTCTGCACCTCGCCGACCTCGGCCTTCACCCCGCGCGTGGCGGACCTCGCGCCGCCGCCGGGGACCCGGTCCCGTACCGCGCCGAAGGTGCGCGAGATCCCGCTGCCCATCGCGTGCACGCCGAGGACGTCCCGGGCTGCGAGCCCGGCGATCTTCTCGACCACGCCGTCGGCGATGGTGGTACGTCCCCGGGTGGCCGGATCTCCGCCGCCGCGCTTGGTCACGCCGGTCTTGCGAAGCTGCTGCGGGTCCGGCGGCTCGCTCTGGGGGGTCTCGGGCCGTTCCCGCTCAGTCATGTCGGTCATCGCCGTCCGTCCCTTTCGGTTGGCCTCTTCGCCCACACTAAGTGGGGTTCCCCTGTCGCGCGCCGGGGATGCGGCAGGCTGGGGCAATGACGGTGGACCGATGGACACAGGAGGTACGGCATCAGCTCGGCCTCGGCCGGCTGGTGCCGCTGGGCGGCCCGCGCGACGGCGCGTGGATCACGGAGCGGGCGGCCGGCTCGGTTCTGCGCCGCGCGGCCCGTCACCTGCCGGGCGTACGCCTCGGCGTGCTGCGGCTCGCGCTCGCCGACCCGGAGACGGCGTACGAGGCCGCCGTGCCCTCGCCGCCGAGCGCGCTGCCGCCTGGCCCCCTGCGGATCAGCGCGGATTTCACGGCCGCGCTCACACCCGGCGAACCGCTCCCGACGACCGCGTCCCGCCTGCGCGCGACCCTCGCCACGGCGGCGACGGAGCGCCTCGGCCTGACGGTCACAGAGGTGGATCTACGAGTGACGGGCTTGCTGGAGGAAAACCCGGCCGCGGACACCGCGGACCGGGACGAGACCGGCACACGCCCCGCCGAACCACAACGGGGCGACGACGAATCCCGAGTGGCCGCCACCGCACAGTCTGTCCCGGGCGTGACCCGCCTGACCGGCGGGGTGCACATCGAGCAGCGCCCCGGCGAGACCGCAGCCCTACCGCGCCGCCACATCCGCGTCGAGATCGAGACAGACGCTCACGAACGCACTCTGGACGTGACCCGCGCGGTCCGCACCGCGGTCACCAAGGCACTACCGGACCACCCGTCGGTGGCGGTACTGGTAACAGCGGTAAGAGGCTGAGCCTTCGTCTAACAGCGGTAAGGGGCTGAGCCTTCATCAGCTGCGCCCGCTCAGACGCGCCCCAAAGGGGCGCGGGGAACTGCGCGCCCAGCCACAACGAACCCGCACGTAACGCACCGCCCCAGCGAAGCGCCTAGTCACCAACCCCGGCCAGATCCCGCAACCGCCGCCCCTGAGCCGCCCGCTCGGCAACCCGCTGGTCCGCATACGTACGATCCACGGCCCCCTGAAGCAACGCCTTGGTCTCGATCAGGGCATCCCGCGGCGCAGCCACCAACGCCCCCGCGAGATCACGCACGGCACCGTCGAGCTGATCGACCGGCACCGCAAGATTCGCCAGCCCCGTACGCTCGGCCTCGTCGGCCGCCACGAACCGCCCGGTCGCGCAGATCTCCAGCGCACGGGCATACCCCACGAGCCCCACCAGCGGATGCGTACCCGTGAGGTCGGGGACGAGGCCCAGGCTGGTCTCGCGCATGGCGAACTGCACGTCGTCGGTGACGACGCGCAGGTCGCAGGCGAGGGCGAGCTGGAAACCCGCCCCGATGGCATGTCCTTGCACGGCGGCGATGGACACGATGTCGCTCCGCCGCCACCAGGTGAAACCCTCCTGGTACCCGGCGATGGTCGCGTCGAGCTCGCTGTCGGAACCGCGTGCGAGATCGATGAAGGACGGCTCGCCGTCGAAGCCCTCGGGCGCGAACGCCTGCCGGTCGAGCCCCGCGGAGAAGGACTTGCCTTCCGCGCGCAGCACGACGATTCGAACGGTGCCCGGCAGCAACTGCCCCGCCTCGGCCAACGCACGCCACAGAGCGGGGCTCTGCGCGTTGCGCTTGGCCGGGTTGGTCAGCGTCACCGTGGCGATCGCGTCGTCGACGGTGAGCCGTACGCCGTCCTTGTCGAGCAGTGGGTCGAACGAAGCCATGGGGCGCCTCCGATGGGTGCGGTCAGAGTGGGTGCCGGACGAGCACACCCTTAAGTGACTGCACAGTAACCACCCGGCCGGTCAACCGACCGACCGGGTGGCCACCATCGAGGTACGAGGAACCGCCCGGCGTCAGGCTGACGCGGCCTTCTTGCCCCGCGTCGCTCCGCCACGCCCACGAAGCGTGACACCCGACTCACTGAGCATCCGGTGTACGAAGCCATACGAGCGGCCGGTCTCCTCGGCCAGCGCCCGGATACTCGCACCGGAGTCGTACTTCTTCTTCAGGTCTGCCGCGAGCTTGTCGCGCGCGGCGCCGGTTACCCGGCTGCCCTTCTTCAGAGTCTCGGCCACCCGTGCCTCCTCATGGGAAGTGCGCTCTGGACTTCTCATGATCACCCCTCAAGAGCTTCCTGGCCACCCATTCGGCAAGGTCCGTCGGACAAGCTTTGGGCCGGGGAGGGCCGTCCCCACGAGCGGAATTTGATATTCCGGGTGTACCCGTCCGTACGACCGAACGAGTTCGGCGAAGAAGTCCCAGGTCAGGGACGCGCGACGGCCGACCCCTTGGGAACGAAGGGGCCGGCCGGGAAATCGATGTAGGACACACCTCGGTACGAGGAGATCTCACACAGATGATGGATCACGGATCGGCCGAATGATCCATACGAAGTGGATCAGCCCGTGGATCAGTCATTCGATCAAGCGCCGCCGACCGCCGCTCCGGGCGGGCACGGGGCTCAGGCGAGGGCGACCAGGTCCGCGTAGTCGGAGCCCCACAGGTCCTCGACGCCGTCCGGCAGCAGGATGATCCGCTCCGGCTGGAGCGCCTCGACGGCGCCCTCGTCGTGGGTGACGAGGACGACGGCGCCCTTGTAGGTCTGCAGCGCGCCGAGGATCTCCTCGCGGCTGGCCGGGTCGAGGTTGTTCGTCGGCTCGTCCAGGAGGAGGACGTTCGCGGAGGAGACCACCAGGGTCGCGAGCGCGAGGCGGGTCTTCTCGCCGCCGGAGAGGACACCGGCCGGCTTGTCGACGTCGTCGCCGGAGAACAGGAACGAGCCGAGCGTCTTGCGGACCTCGACCAGGTCCAGGTCGGGGGCGGCCGAGCGCATGTTCTCCAGGACCGTGCGCTCGGGGTCGAGGGTCTCGTGCTCCTGCGCGTAGTAGCCGAGCTTGAGTCCGTGGCCCTCGATGATGCTTCCGGTGTCGGGCTTCTCGACCCCGCCGAGCAGCTTCAGGAGGGTCGTCTTTCCGGCGCCGTTGAGACCGAGGATGACGACGCGCGAGCCCTTGTCGATGGCCAGGTCGACGTCGGTGAAGATCTCCAGGGAGCCGTACGACTTCGACAGGCCCTCCGCCATCAGCGGGGTCTTGCCGCACGGGGACGGCTCGGGGAAGCGCAGCTTGGCGACCTTGTCCGCCTTCCGCACGGCGTCCAGGCCGGCCAGCAGCTTGTCGGCACGGCGGGCCATGTTCTGCGCGGCGACGGTCTTGGTGGCCTTGGCGCGCATCTTGTCGGCCTGCGAGTGCAGTGTGGCGGCCTTCTTCTCGGCGTTCTGCCGCTCGCGCTTGCGGCGCTTCTCGTCGGCCTCGCGCTGCTGCTGGTAGAGCTTCCAGCCCATGTTGTAGACGTCGATCTGGGAGCGGTTGGCGTCCAGGTAGAACACCTTGTTGACGACCGTCTCGACCAGGTCGACGTCGTGGGAGATCACGATGAAACCGCCGCGGTACGTCTTCAGGTAGTCGCGCAGCCAGACGATCGAGTCGGCGTCGAGGTGGTTCGTGGGCTCGTCGAGGAGCAGGGTGTCCGCGTCCGAGAACAGGATGCGGGCCAGCTCGATGCGGCGGCGCTGACCGCCGGAGAGCGTATGGAGCGGCTGGCCGAGCACGCGGTCGGGCAGGTTGAGCGCGGCGGCGATGGTGGCGGCCTCGGCCTCGGCGGAGTACCCGCCCTTGGTGAGGAACTCGGTCTCCTGGCGCTCGTACTGCCGCATCGCCTTCTCCCGGGTGGCGCCCGAGCCGTTGGCGATGCGCTGCTCGTTCTCGCGCATCTTGCGGATCAGGGTGTCCAGGCCGCGCGCGGACAGGATGCGGTCACTGGCGAGCTGGTCGAGGTCGCCGGTGCGCGGGTCCTGCGGGAGGTAGCCGACCTCGCCTGAGCGGGTGACGGTGCCGCCGGCGGGGGTGCCTTCACCCGCGAGGACCTTGGTGAGCGTCGTCTTGCCCGCTCCGTTGCGGCCGACCAGGCCGATGCGGTCGCCCTTGGCGATACGGAAGGTGGCGGACTCGATGAGGATGCGGGCGCCGGCACGCAGTTCGATACCGGAGGCGGAAATCACGGACAGACTCCTGGGCGGGGTTGATGACGGGGCGGGCGGCTGACGTCGTTCACGCCGTCTAGTGCGCGAGGAGAATGGCCATGGGCCAAGTCTAACGGGGCGGTGCAAGCATTTTTTCTGCGTGCGGGTGTTCGGGACTGTGACGCTCATTGCCCGGCGGTGCCCGGCCGGGTGCCCTCACGTGCACAGGTCCCACGAGCTCGGCGGGGCGTTGTCAGTGCCGGGTGCAAGACTGTGGAGCAGGTCACATTTCGGCAGGGTTCCAGCGGTCGGACGAGAGGAAGTGGTCGGTATGGCAGGCATCGGCGGCGGACGCCCGAGCATCTACCCGACGCTGCTGTACGCGGACGCCAAGGCCGCGATCAAGCAGCTCACCGAGGCCTTCGGATTCACCGAGGCGTCGGTGTACGAGGGCGAGGGCGGCACCGTGATGCACGCGGAGCTGGTGCAGGGGAACGGCGCGGTGATACTCGGCTCCAAGGGCCGCGGCGGTCGCTTCGACGAGGCGATGAAGGGCGCGGGGCACACGGGGGTGTACGTCGTCGTGGACGACATCGACGCACACCACCAGCGGGCCGTCGACCACGGGGCGGAGATCCTGATGCCCCCGACGGACCAGGACTACGGGTCGCGGGACTACATGGCCCGGGACGTCGAGGGCAACATCTGGAGCTTCGGCACGTACACCCCCGAGATAACTGCGTGACGAAAGGCGCCCCGCGGGGGCGCCGGGCGGTGACACCATGCGGCTCCGCGGAGCGAACCGCTTCGCGGGGCGGCTAGCTTCCCCCGGTGTGCACCTGAAAGGCCGCCCGGCGTACGGCCTTGGCGAGGGCCGGGTCGGGATGGGCGGCGGCGAGCGCGACCAGCACCTGCACGGTGCGGGGATGCCCGACCGCCCGTACCTCGTCGAGGAGCGCGGGCACGGTGGCCTGCACGGCCGACTCCAAGTGCCGGACGAGCAGCGGGGCTTCGCCGTGGTCGGCGACGGCCGCGGCGGTGTCCACCCACAGCCAGGTGGCCTCCGCGCGGGTGAGCACCTCGTGCGCGTCCTCGGGGTCGTGCCCGTCGTGCTCGGCGAGCCACAGCAGGGCGTACGGACGCAGATGGGTCTCCTCGGCCACGGCTCGTACGTCGGGCTCGGCGGGGGCGCCGACGACGCGCAGGGCCTCGAAGGCGAGCCCGCGCAGCAGGGCGTCCTCACCACGGGCGGCGTCGAGGAGTTCGGTGACGGCGCTGCCGACGGGGCGAGCGGCGAGCCAGGCACGGTACTCGGCGCGGGCGGCGTTCGGCCGTAGCCGGGCGCAGCCGCGGAGCATGTCCTCAGCGCCCTGCTCGATGTTCCCGGCGGGGCTCTGCGCGGCGACGCAGATCTGCTCCAGCTTGACCCACACGGCCCAGCTGCCGAGCGGGGTGAGCGTGGCCTGGCCGTCGGCCCAGGTCAGGGCGCCCACGGCGGCCAGGGCGTGCAGGGCCCAGTCGAGGAGGGGAGCCAGCGGGGTGTCCTCGGCCGGGTCCTCCGAGGGCTCGGGCTGCGGGCCGTACGGGATTTCGCAGCGCTCGGTGCGCAGTTCCGTGACGCGCTGTTCGAGCAGGTCGAGGAGTTGGGTGACAGGGACCGGTCCTGCGGACAGCTGGAGGAAGGAGAGGACCTGCGGCATCGCGGAGACGACCTCGGCGACGGCGGCGGGCTCGCGCCCGTCGGGGCCGGGGTGGGCGATCGACCAGGCGTCGAAGAGGGCGACCCAGCCGCGCAGTACGGCGCTGTCGTCGCGGTGCCAGGCACGCAGCCGCCAGCCGGGGCGCGCGACGCCGCCGTGCACCTCGACGAGGCCCGCGAGGCGCGCGGTGTCCCAGTCCGCCCGGACCTGGGCCGGTGTCAGGGTCAGCTCGTCGGCGGCCCGTTGGGCGGTCGCGTCGGACAGGGTGCCCCCGCCTTCGGGGCTGCCGTCGGAGGCCGCGCCGTCACGGGCCCGGCCGGCACTCAGGGCGGCGTCGGCCCAGCGGGCGACGCGGGCCGCGCCGGCGAGCACGGCGCGCGCCATCCGGGCCAGTTCCGCCGGTGCCGGTGTGCCCTCGGGAGGGCGGGGTGCGGGTCGGCGCGTGGGCCGCTGGGTCATCGCTCGGGGGGCGGCGGCCAGGGTTCGCGGGCGGACGAGTCGGAGCCTGGAGTCGCGCGGGATACGGGACGTCACGGGGGCAGTCTTCCCGTTGACGGTCCGAAAACCCAAACGGAATGCCGCCGAGGGCGACGGGGGCGGCCGGCGGACCGGGCCCGGCGAGCGCTCGTGAGGCGGGAACGACCAGGTGGTACGGGGTTAAACGGAAGCTTGGGGGAACGACGAACGGAAGCCCGCCGACAAGGCGGCGGAGGTGGCTGCACGGGTGACCGCATGAGCGGAGCCGGGTGGCTACATGAGCGGGGTGAGGAAGCGGCGGAGGGCCTCTTCGTAGCCGGCCGGGTCGGCGTTCCACATGGCGCCGTGCGGGGCGCCCCGGACCGTGTGCAGCCTGACGAGGTCGGGGCGGCGGTCGGCGAGGCGGCGCGAGAGGTTCCACGGGGCCACCGTGTCGTCGGGGCCGTGCAGGACGAGGACCGGCACCTTGAGCCGATCGGGGTCGGCGGCGCCCTGGGTGCGGTCGCCGTGCAGGCCCGTGCGGCCCTGGGCGGCGCGGACGGCCAGCGGCAGCAGGGCGCCCGGGGTGCGGCGGGCCGTGGCGAGGGCGCGCAGCGTGGTCTCCCAGCTGAGGACGGGCGAGTCCAGGACGAGCCCCGAGATCCGGTCGCGCAGCGCGGAGTGCGCGGCGGCGCGCAGGGCCATGGTGGCGCCGGTGGACCAGCCGTGCAGGACGACCCGCTCGGCGCCGTGGCGGACGGCGTAGCGGATGGCCGCGTCCAGGTCGCGCCACTCCGTTTCGCCGAGGTGGTTCAGGCCGTCCGGCGGTCGGGGGGCGCCGAGGTCACCGCGGTAGGCGAGGTCGAGGACCGGGAAGTGGTGGCGGTGCAGGAACTCCATGACGTTCATGGGGTGTTCGCGGGTGGCGCCGAGGCCGTGCACGGTGATCACCCAGGTGTCCCGGGCGGCGGGCACGAACCAGGCGGGCAGGGCGCCGAGTTCGCCGGGTACGTCCACGTCGGCGTGGTCCAGGCCGAGGGCGGCGCTCGGGTTGCCGATGTGCACGCCGGGGGTGAACCACACCTTCGCGCCGGGTTCCAGCGTGCCGTGGGTGACGCGTTCCAGGCGGCGTACGACCGTGTCCGCGGGGTGCGGGGCGGCGTCCAGGAGAGGGCCGACGACCGCGTGACTGCCGTCGCCGCTGAGGCCGTACACGCCCGGGCGCTGGGAGGCCAGCGCGCGGGTCAGGGTGATCCGGCCCGCCGCCGTGGCGTGCACGGTGAGGCGGGGTTCGGTGGGCAGCGGTTTGCCCGGCGGCGCCTTCAGGGCGGCGTCGCTGGCGAAGCGGCCCGCCGCGACGGTGGCCGCGCCGGCTATCGCGACGGTGAGGGCGGTGGTGACGGCTGCGGTCGTCGGCTTCACGGTGCGCACGGGTCCAGTCTCCTGACGGAGCCCGTTGTCGGCCAGTGGAGCGGGGCAGGCGTGTTTTGGTGCGGCTCTGTTGTTCGCAGGGAGTGGGAGGTCTGCGGGGGATGCGGTGGGTTCGGGGCCGCCGGAATGGTGCGGGCGGCCTGGTCGCGGTGTCTTTGTCTGCGGGTGCGTCGTGGCTGGTCGCGCAGTTCCCCGCGCCCCTTTGGGGCGCGCCCGGACCGCTCGGGAAGCAGCCCTCAGACTTCCGGCTCACTCACCCCCGGCTGCCCGTACCCCCGAAGTCGGTCCTCCACCTCTCGTACGTCCGCCTCGGAGAGGAGTGTCGGTGTGTGGCCCGGGAGGGATGACGCGGTGAGCCACACGCGGCACATCCACTCCAGTTGGGCTGTGCGGTCGTAGGCCTGGGGCAGGGTGGTGCCGTAGGTGAGGGTGCCGTGGTTCTGGAGGAGGCAGGCTGTGCGATCGCGTAGGGCCTGGAGCATGTTCTCGGCCAACTTTTCCGTGCCGTACGTGGCGTAGGGGGCGACGCGGACGGCGCCGCCCAGCGCGGCGGCCATGTAGTGGATGAGCGGCAGCTCAGTGACGAGGGTCGAGACGGCCGTGGCGTGCACGGCGTGGGTGTGGACGACGGCCCGCGCGTCGGTGGCGCGGTAGACGGCGAGATGCATGGGCAGTTCGCTGGTCGGAACGAGCGAACCGAGCACCCGCCGGCCGTCGAGAGCGACCCCGCAGATGTCCTCCGGGCCCAGCCGGTCGTACGGGACTCCGCTCGGGGTGACCAGGACGGTGTCCCCGACACGCACCGACACGTTGCCCGACGTACCGACGACCAGACCGTCGGACACCGACCGGCGGGCCGTCGCCACGAGGTCGTCCCAAGCCTGTTCCAGTGCCTCGGGCGCCCGGGGCACGCTCCGCTCCCCCGCGTCCCGTCCGTCTCCCGCGTCCCGCCGCTGCTCAGTCATGCCGCGATCCTGCCAGCCGGGTGCCTCAACACCGCGCAGGAGAGGGCACTTTAGGGCGGAATCCCGGTCTTCGAAAGGTCACAGATGGGCATGAATCGCCAACCGTGAACGAATGACCGGCATACGACGGGCTTTCAGGGATCTTCCAGTAATCTCTGGGAGATTTTTCGTGCGCGCCGCCATTCCGGGGGGAACCATGGCTCGTGATCGCAAACCGTCCCGTCAGCGTGCCCGTCTCGTCGCGGCCTCCGTGGCGACACTGGCGCTCGGTGGAACCGCCCTCTTCGAGGTGCCTGCCTCGGCAGCCGCCAAGCCCAAGGGCCACGACGTGTCCTCGCACCAGAAGAACGTCAACTGGTCGAGCGCGAAGAGCAAAGGCGCCAAATTCGTCTACGTGAAGGCGACCGAGTCCACCACGTACCGCAACCCGTACTTCGGCCAGCAGTACAACGGCTCACGCAACGTGGGCATGGTCCGCGGGGCGTACCACTTCGCACTGCCGCACAAGTCGTCCGGCAAGGCGCAGGCGGCGTACTTCCTGCGCAACGGAGGCAGTTGGCGGGCGGACGGCTGGACGCTGCCGCCCGCGCTGGACATCGAGTACAACCCGTACGGCAAGAAGAAGTGCTACGGCCTGAGCAAGGGCGGGATGGTCAGCTGGATCAAGAGCTTCAGCGACGAGGTGAAGCGGCAGACCGGCCGCCGCCCGGTGATCTACACCAACTTCAACTGGTGGAAGATGTGCACCGGAAACAGCGCCGCCTTCGCCTCCAACCATCCGCTCTGGCTGGCTCGCTACAGCGCGTCGGCGGGGTCGCTGCCGTCGGGCTGGCGGTTCTGGACGTTCTGGCAGTACGACAACGGCAGCGGCAGCCTGCCGGGTGATCAGAATCTCTTCAACGGATCGCCGGCTCAGCTCAAGAGGTTCGCGAAGGGGTAGCGGAGCCCGGTATTCCGCCTCTGTTCGAGGATCACCGTCGCCACTTCGCCACAAGCGGAGTGGCGACACCCCTATCGGGCCACCCTGCCGCCCACCCCAGTTCATCTTCCGTTCATCCAGGTTACCTACGGTCCCTGTGCCACTGACGTCCAACAGAAGCCTGGGTAAATGGAACACATCACGCTCCTCCTCGGAATCGTGATCGTCACCGCTCTCGTGTTCGATTTCACGAACGGTTTCCACGACACCGCCAACGCGATGGCCACCACCATCTCGACCGGCGCGCTCAAGCCCAAGGTCGCGGTGGCCATGTCCGCCGTACTCAACCTTGTCGGCGCCTTCCTCTCTGTGGAGGTCGCCAACACGATCTCCAAGGGCCTCGTCGACGAATCCGGCATCCAGCCCGAGGTGATCTTCGCCGCGCTCGTCGGCGCGATCCTCTGGAATCTGCTGACCTGGCTCGTCGGACTGCCGTCCAGTTCCTCGCACGCCCTCATGGGCGGTCTCATCGGCGCCACCGTCGCCTCGGCCGGCCTGGGTGCCGTGCACGGCGACGCGCTCGTGACCAAGGTCCTGATCCCCGCCATCGCGGCGCCCGTCGTGGCGGGTATCGCCGCGCTGCTGGCCACCCGGCTGACGTACCGGCTCGGCAGGAACATCGGCGAGAAGTCGTCCAAGAAGGGCTACCGCGCCGGGCAGATCGCCTCCGCCGGCCTGGTCTCCCTCGCCCACGGCACCAACGACGCCCAGAAGACGATGGGCATCATCACCCTGGCTCTGGTGGCCGGTGGCGCCATCGCCCCGGACTCCGACCCGCCGGTCTGGGTCATCCTCTCCGCGGGTCTGGCCATCGCGCTCGGCACCTACCTCGGCGGCTGGCGCATCATCCGCACGATGGGCAAGGGGCTGACCGACCTCCAGCCCCAGCAGGGCTTCGCCGCCCAGACCAGTGCGGCCACGGTCATCCTGGCCTCCTCGCACATCGGCTTCTCCCTCTCCACCACCCACTCCGTCTCCGGTGCCGTGATGGGTGCGGGCCTCGGCCGCAAGGGGGGCGTGGTCCGCTGGTCCACGGCCACCCGGATGTTCGTCGCCTGGGGTCTGACCCTGCCGGCCGCGGCCCTGGTGGCCGCCCTCGCCGAGTACCTGACCTCCTTCGGCAACTGGGGCACGGGCGTCGTCGCCGTCTTCCTGGTCGCCTCCAGCGCCGGGATCTGGCTGGCCTCCCGCCGCCAGGTGATCGACCACACCAACGTCAACGACACCGAGGAGCCCCCCGGTGTGGTGACCACGGCCGTGGCCGCCGTCACCCCGCCCCCGGCCGGCGCCGCGGCCGAGGACGACCTGGCCGAGGACCTGTCGGCCACCATCGCGGCTCCCGACGGGACGCCCGCGAACCCGCCGGCCTCGTCGGCCGTGGTCTGAAGCGCTAAGGAAGAAACAGCATGCACATCGACTGGGCAGCCCTCGGCTCCGTCTTCGGAGTCAGCCTCATCGTCACCGTCGCCCTCGTGGCCCTCTTCACCCTCGGCATCCTCGGCCTCTCCAAGCGCGAGTCGGCCACCGCCCAGGGCGGCTCGGCGGCCCTCGCGGCCACCGGCGCCTACGCCTGCTTCGCGGCGTGCGCGGCGGCGGTGGCGTACGGGATCTATCTGATCGTCGCCTGACAGCGGCGCTTCCTCCGACAGGTCAAGCAGGTCAACAGGTGGGGTGCGGGACGGAACAACGTCCCGCACCCCACCTGTGCGTGGGCCCGTGTGTGGGTCTCAGCACACTCTCCCTTCGCAGGTCAACAGCAAGTTGACGGTTGTTCTCGGGCCGTGGTGGACTGCCGGAGCCATGTACGACGGCAGGAGAGGAAGCCGGTGCGAATCCGGCGCGGTCCCGCCACTGTTACCGGGGAATCAATCCCCCCGGGAGCCAGGAACTCTCGTCGTCGGTCTCGTCGAACCAGGGCGTGGACACCCTGAGTGAGGACATATCACCATGCGCGGCCGCCTGTTGTGGACCAGTGTGCCCAGGCCCGATACAAGGGCTTCTCTCCGGACGAGGGTTCTGCCTTACGTAACGGCGGGCTGAACCGGTGCGTGCCGATCGCGTCCACGCGTACGGCGCCGCCGCCGGCCTCCTCGGTGACCTGCTGCTCGGCGATCCCCGCCGGGGGCATCCGGTCGCCGCGTTCGGGCGGGCCGCGGGAGCCGTGGAGCGGGTGCTGTGGCGGGACCACCGGGGGTGGGGCGCGCTGCACGCCCTCGTGTGCGCCGGCGGGGCCGTGTCCGTCGCGGCTGCCGCCGCCCGTTCCGTACGTACGTCACCCACCGCCTCCAGCGCGCTGACCGCCGCCGCCACTTGGGCCGTCGTCGGGGGCACGTCCCTCGGGCGCGAGGCCCGGGCGATCGGCGGGGCGCTCGCCGCCGGGGACATCGAGGTGGCCCGGGAGCGGCTGCCGCATCTGTGCGGGCGGGATCCGCAGGCGCTGGACGCCGACGGGATCGCCCGGGCCGTGGTCGAGTCCGTCGCCGAGAACACCTCCGACGCCGTGGTCGGCGCCCTGGTGTGGGGCGCCGCGGCGGGCGTTCCGGGCCTGGTCGGATTCCGGGCGGTCAACACGCTGGACGCCATGGTCGGGCACAGGTCGCCCAGGTACCGGCGGTACGGCTGGGCCTCGGCACGGCTCGACGACGTCATGGGGTGGCCGGGGGCCCGGCTGACCGCCGTGCTCGCCGCCGTCGCCGGGAGCGATCCGCGAGGGGCCGTACGTGCCTGGCGTACCGACGCCGCGAAGCATCCTAGCCCCAACGCCGGGCCCGTTGAGGCCTCGTTCGCGGGGGCGCTCGGAGTGCGGCTCGGCGGGACGCTCTCGTACGCGGGAAGGGTCGAGCACCGGCCCGTACTCAACGGTGCGGGGCGGGCCGTGGAGGTCGGGGACATCGAGCGGGCCGTACGGCTCTCGCGGCGCGTGAACCTGCTCGCGCTCGGCGTGAGTGTCGCCGGGCGGCTGCTCACCAAGGGATTCCTCACGAAGGGGCGTACGTCATGAGTGGTGGGGGGCTGCTCGTCGCAGGCACCACCTCCGACGCGGGCAAGAGCGTCGTCACCGCCGGGATCTGCCGTTGGCTGGTCAGGCAGGGCGTCAAGGTCGCGCCGTTCAAGGCGCAGAACATGTCGCTCAACTCGTTCGTCACGCGGGAGGGCGCGGAGATCGGGCGCGCGCAGGCCATGCAGGCGCAGGCGGCGCGCGTCGAGCCCACCGCGCTCATGAACCCCGTACTGCTCAAGCCGGGCAGCGACCGCAACAGCCAGGTCGTACTGATGGGCAGGCCCGTCGGCGAGATGAGCGCGCGCGGCTACCACGGAGGACGGCAGGAACAGCTCCTCGGGACCGTGCTGGAGTGCCTCGCCGAGTTGCGGGGCACGTATGACGCGGTGATCTGCGAGGGGGCGGGCAGTCCCGCCGAGATCAATCTGCGCCGGACCGACATCGTGAACATGGGGATCGCCAGGAACGCCGGGCTTCCCGTGCTCGTCGTCGGTGACATCGACCGCGGCGGCGTCTTCGCCTCCTTCTTCGGGACGGTGGCGCTGCTGAGTGCCGAGGACCAGAAGCTGGTCGCCGGGTTCCTCGTCAACAAGTTCCGCGGCGATGTGTCGCTGCTGGAGCCGGGCCTGGAGATGCTCCACGGCCTCACTGGCCGCTCCACGTACGGCGTGCTCCCCTTCCGGCACGGTCTCGGCATCGACGAGGAGGACGGGATGGCGGTGTCGCTGAGGGGGGCGGTCCGGGAGTCCGCGGTCTCCTCCCCCGTCGGCGAGGACATCCTCCGCGTCGCCGTCTGCGCGATCCCCCTGATGTCCAACTTCACGGACGTGGACGCACTGGCGGCCGAACCGGGCGTCGTCGTGCGGTTCGTGGACCGCGCGGAGGAACTGGCCGACGCCGACCTCGTCGTCATCCCCGGGACTCGGGGGACGGTCAGGGCCCTGGAGTGGCTGCGGGAACGCGGGCTCGCGGACGCCATCGCGCGCAGAGCCGCGGAAGGACGTCCCGTACTGGGCATCTGCGGCGGCTTCCAGGTCCTCGGCGAGCACATCGACGACGAGGTCGAGTCGAAAGCGGGTGCCGTCGACGGACTCGGACTCCTGCCCGTACGCGTGCGGTTCGCGCGCGAGAAGACCCTCACCCGGCCCGTCGGTGAGGCGCTCGGCGAACCCGTCGAGGGGTACGAGATCCACCACGGGGTCGCCCAAGTCGCGGGCGGCACACCGTTCTTGGACGGCTGCCGGGTCGGCGAGGTCTGGGGCACGCACTGGCACGGCTCGCTGGAGTCGGACGGTTTCCGGCGGGCCTTCCTGCGCGAGGTGGCGGCCGCCGCGGGGCGTCGCTTCGTGCCGGCCCCGGACACGTCGTTCGCGGCACTGCGCGAGGAGCAGCTGGACCTGCTCGGCGATCTGATCGAGGAACACGCGGACACGGACGCGCTGTGGCGGCTCATCGAGTCCGGCGCGCCTTCAGGACTGCCTTTCATTCCACCGGGAGCGCCCGTATGAGCACAGTGTTGTTGTTGTCGACCGCCGACACGGATCTGCTGGCGGCCCGGGCCTCCGGCGCCGCGTACCGGATCGGCAATCCGACCCGCGTGGACGTCGCGGAGGAGCTGCCCGCTCTCGTCGAGGGCGCGGACATCGTCGTCGTACGGCTCCTCGGCGGCAAGCGCGCCTGGGAGGACGGGCTCGCCGCCCTGAAGGCGGCCGGGATTCCGACCGTGCTGCTCGGCGGGGAGAGCGTGCCGGACGCGGAGTTGATGGCCGAGTCGTCCGTGCCCGCCGGTGTCGTCGCGGAGGCGCTGCGCTACCTCGTCGAGGGCGGGCCGGAGAACCTGACCGAGATGGCCCGCTTCCTCTCCGACACCGTGCTGCTCACGGGCGAGGGCTTCGAAGAGCCGCTGAAGATGGCCGAGTACGGGGTCCACGGCGAGCGGGCCTTCGTCGACGGGCGCCCCACGATCGGCGTGCTCTTCTACCGGGCCCACGAACTGTCCGGCAACACCGGCTTCGTCGACACGCTGTGCGACGCGATCGAGGCCCGGGGCGCCAACGCCCTTCCCGTGTACTGCGGTTCGCTGCGCGGCGCCGACATGGGCCTCTACGAGACCCTCGGCCGGGCGGACGCGCTGGTCGCCACCGTGCTCGCGGCCGGTGGCGCGCACGCCTCGGAGGCCTCCGCGGGCGGCGACGAGGAGGCCTGGGACATCGGCGCCCTCGCCGACCTCAACATCCCCGTCCTGCAAGGGCTTTGCCTCACCTCCTCGCACGCCGCGTGGGAGGCGTCCGACGCCGCCCTCTCCCCCATGGACGCGGCTATGCAGGTCGCCATCCCGGAGTTCGACGGGCGGCTCATCACGGTCCCCTTCTCCTTCAAGGAGCAGGGCCCTGACGACGTGCCGGTGTACGTCGCCGATCCCGAGCGGGCCGCGCGGGTGGCCGGAATCGCCGTGCGCCACGCCCGGTTGAAGCACAAGCCGAACGCGGACAAGAAGCTCGCGCTCGTCTTCACCGCCTACCCGACCAAGCACTCCCGGGTCGGCAACGCGGTCGGACTCGACACGCCCGCCTCGGCGATCCGGGTACTGGACTCGCTGCGGGACGCCGGGTACGGCGTCGACGGACACCCCGACAACGGCGACGAGTTGATCCACCGGCTCATCAACGCCGGTGGCCACGACGTCGAATGGCTGACGGAGGAGCAACTCGCCGCCGCCCCCGCGCGCGTGCCGCTCGCCGACTACCAGGCCTGGTTCGACAAGCTCGACCCCAAGCTGCGCGACGGGATGCTGGAGGCGTGGGGAGAACCTCCGGGCTCCCTCTACGTGGACGGCGACGACATCGTCCTCGCCTCCCTCCAGTTCGGGAACGTCGTCGTGATGATCCAACCGCCGCGCGGCTTCGGCGAGAACCCGATCGCGATCTACCACGACCCGGACATGCCGCCGTCGCACCACTACATGGCGGCGTACCGATGGCTGGAGGCCGCGACTTCGGAGGGGGGCTTCGGCGCCGACGCCGTCGTGCACATGGGCAAGCACGGCACGATGGAGTGGCTGCCCGGCAAGGGCCTCGGTCTGAGCGGGGGGTGTGCCCCGGACGCGGTCCTCGGCGAACTCCCCCTCATCTACCCCTTCATCGTCAACGACCCCGGTGAGGGCACCCAGGCCAAACGCCGCGGCCACGCCACGGTCGTCGACCACCTCGTGCCGCCGATGGCGCGCGCCGACACCTACGGCGATCTGGCGAAGCTGGAGCAGCTCCTCGACGAGTACGCCCTCGTGTCCGACCTGGACCCGACGAAGGCACCGGCCGTACGCGCCCAGATCTGGACGCTGGTCAAGGCGGCGGAACTGCACCACGACCTGCATGTCGACGAGCAGCCGGACGACACGTCGTTCGACGAGTTCGTGATGCACATCGACGGCTACCTCTGCGAGATCAAGGACGTGCAGATCCGCGACGGGCTGCACATCCTGGGCGGCGGCCCGGAGGCCGAGCCGCGCGTCAACCTCGTCCTCGCCGTGCTGCGGGCCTCGCAGGTGTGGGGCGGCACGGCAAACGCGCTGCCCGGTCTGCGGGCCTGCCTCGCCGAGTACTTCGGCCTGGTCGAGAAGGAGTTGCTGGGCGAGCCGGGTGCGCCGGTGAAGGTGCCGGTCGAGCTGACCGAGCTGGTCCAGGGCCCGGCCCGGACCGGCGCCGACGCGATCGACCTGCTGGAGCAGCTGTGCCGGCGGCTCGCGGAGGGCATGGAGGAGCGCGGCTGGGACGTCGCGACCGTCCCCGCTCTCGTGCGCGAGGTCCTGGGCACCGAACTCCCGGACGGGGTCGCGGTGTTGGAGTTCGCCTGCCGTGAGGTCGTACCGCGGCTCGCCCGTACGACGGACGAGATCGACCACATCCTGCTGGCCCTGGACGGGGGTTACGTCCCGGCGGGACCGTCGGGCTCGCCGACCCGCGGACTGGTCAACGTCCTGCCGACCGGCCGCAACTTCTACTCCGTCGACCCCAAGGCCATCCCGTCCAGGCTCAGTTGGGAGGTCGGGCAGTCCCTCGCCGACTCGCTCGTGCAGCGGTATCTCCAGGACACCGGTGCGTATCCGAAGTCGGTCGGCCTGACGGTGTGGGGGACGTCGGCCATGCGCACCCAGGGTGACGACATCGCGGAGATCCTGGCGCTGCTGGGGTGCCGGCCGGTGTGGGACGACGCGTCGAGGCGGGTGACCGGCTTCGAGGTCGTCGGCCTGGAGGAGTTGGGCCGGCCGCGCATCGACGTCACGGTCCGCATCTCCGGGTTCTTCCGGGACGCGTTCCCGCATGTGATCGGGCTGATCGACGACGCGGTACGCGCGATCGCGGACCTGGACGAGCCCGCCGACCGGAACTACGTACGCGCGCACGCCGACGAGGACACCGCCGAGCACGGCGACCGCCGACGCGCGACGGCCCGGGTCTTCGGGTCGAAGCCGGGTGCGTACGGGGCCGGTCTGCTGCCGCTCATCGACGCGCGCAACTGGCGCAGCGATGCCGACTTGGCCGAGGTGTACGCGGTGTGGGGCGGTTACGCGTACGGGCGCGGGCTCGACGGGCGGGCGGCGCGGGGGGACATGGAGACGGCGTTCAAGCGCATCGCCGTGGCCGCGAAGAACGTCGACACGAGGGAACACGATCTTGTCGACGCGGACGACTACTTCCAGTACCACGGTGGGATGGTCGCGATGGTGCGGCACCTCACGGGGGCCAGCCCTGAGGCGTATGTGGGTGATTCGGCGGTGCCGGATCAGGTGAAGACGCGGACGCTGGGCGAGGAGACGCACCGCGTGTTCCGCGCGCGGGTCGTCAATCCGCGCTGGATGGCGGCCATGCGGCGCCACGGCTACAAGGGTGCCTTCGAGATGGCGGCGACCGTCGACTACCTCTTCGGGTACGACGCCACGGCCGGGGTCGTGGACGACTGGATGTACGAGAAACTCAGCGCGGAGTACGTCTTCGACGCGGAGAACCAGGACTTCATGAAGAAGTCCAACCCCTGGGCCTTGAGGGGAATCACGGAACGTCTTCTGGAGGCGGCCGACCGCGGGCTGTGGGCAGAGCCGGACGCGGACACGCTGGAGCGGCTGCGGGCCACGTATCTGGAGCTCGAGGGCGACTTGGAGGGTGACGACCAGTGAGTACTCCGTTTCCGTTCACGGCTGTTGTCGGCCAGGACGACCTGCGGCTCGCCCTGCTGCTGAACGCGGTGTCGCCCGCGGTCGGCGGTGTGCTGGTGCGCGGCGAGAAGGGCACGGCCAAGTCCACGGCCGTGCGCGCCCTTTCGGCGCTCATGCCGGAGGTGGACGTCGTCGCCGGGTGCCGGTTCTCGTGTGCGCCCGGTGCGCCCGGTGCGCCCGATCCTGCGTGTCCGGACGGGCCGCACGAGGTGGGACCCGGGGTGTCGCGGCCGGCGCGGATGGTCGAGTTGCCGGTGGGCGCCTCCGAGGACCGGCTGGTGGGGGCGCTCGATATCGAGCGGGCCCTGTCCGAGGGCGTGAAGGCCTTCGAGCCGGGGCTGCTGGCCGACGCGCATCGCGGGATTCTCTACGTGGATGAAGTGAACCTGCTGCACGACCACTTGGTCGATCTGCTGCTGGACGCCGCTGCTATGGGCGCCTCGTACGTCGAGCGCGAGGGTGTCTCCGTACGGCATGCGGCACGGTTTCTGCTCGTCGGGACCATGAATCCCGAAGAGGGCGAGCTGCGGCCGCAGTTGCTCGACCGGTTCGGGCTGACGGTCGAGGTCGCCGCCTCGCGGGAGCCCGACCAGCGCGTGGAGGTCGTGCGGCGGCGGCTCGCGTACGACGACGATCCGGCGGGCTTCGCGGCGCGTTGGGCCGACGAGGAGTCGGCGGTACGGGCCCGGATCGTGGCGGCGCGGAAACTGTTGCCGTCCGTGCGGCTCGGCGACGCGGCGCTGCGGCAGATCGCGGCGACCTGTGCGGCCTTCGAAGTGGACGGGATGCGGGCCGACATCGTGATGGCCCGGACCGCGACCACGCTGGCCGCGTGGGCCGGGCGGACCGAGGTGCTGGCGGAGGACGTACGGCAGGCGGCGCTGCTCGCGCTGCCGCACCGGCGGCGGCGGAATCCCTTTGACGCGCCGGGAATTGACGAGGACAAGCTCGACGAGACGCTGGAGGAGTTCGGGGGTGGGGACGGCTCCGGCGACTCCGAGGGCTCCGGTGACGAGGATCCGGATCCGGACGGGCCGGGCGGGGGCGGCGGACAGCCTCCCCAGGACGGGCCGCAGGACGAACCTCAGAACGCGGCCGACAGCTCGGAGCCAGGTGGTGACGAGGCCGTCCAGCCGGAGGCCGGTGAGGGCGGGCAGCCGCAGGCTTCCGGCGGCGGCTCGGGCGAGCAGCAGGCCGTACGGGCCGCCGAGCCCTTTCGTACGAAGGCGCTGACCGTGCCCGGTCTGGGCGAGGGGGCCGCCGGGCGGCGGTCCCGGGCGCGGACCGAGCACGGGCGGACCACAGGGGCCCGGCGGCCCCAAGGCGCGCTCACCAAGCTGCACTTGGCCGCCACCGTGCAGGCCGCGGCCCCGCATCAGCGGGCGCGCGGTCGGTCCGGGCCCGGTCTCGTCGTGCGGCGGGACGATCTGCGGCAGGCGACCCGGGAGGGGCGTGAGGGGAACCTCGTGCTCTTCGTCGTGGACGCCTCCGGGTCGATGGCGGCCCGGCAGCGGATGAGTGCCGTGAAGGGGGCTGTCCTTTCGTTGCTGCTCGACGCCTATCAGCGGCGGGACAAGGTGGGGCTGGTGACCTTCCGGGGGGCCGCGGCCGAGGTGGCGCTGCCGCCCACCTCATCGGTCGATGCTGCGGCGGTGCGACTGGAGTCGCTGCCCACGGGTGGGCGTACGCCGCTTGCCGCCGGGCTGCTGCGCGCGCACGACGTGTTGCGGGTGGAGCGGTTGCGGGATCCGGCTCGGCGGGCGCTCGTCGTGGTGGTGACCGATGGGCGGGCCACGGGTGGGCCCGAGCCGGTCGCGCTCGCGGGGCGGGCGGCTCGGTTGTTCGCCGTCGACGGGGTCGCCTCCGTTGTCGTCGACTGCGAGTCCGGGCCAGTACGGCTCGGCCTTGCCGGGCAGCTCGCGGGTGAACTCGGTGGGACCGCGGTGACGTTGGACGAGCTGCGGGCCGATTCCATCGCCGGGCTGGTCAGGGATGTTCAGGGTCAGGGTGGGCGCAACAGCGGGAGGGCCGCGTAATGCCTCAGGGACAGCCGAGTGTCGTGCCGGACGACGGGCTGACGACACGTCAGCGACGGAACCGGCCGCTTGTCGTCGTGCATACGGGGGTGGGGAAGGGGAAGTCCACCGCCGCCTTCGGGCTCGCGCTGCGCGCCTGGAATCAGGGGTGGCCCATCGGGGTGTTCCAGTTCGTCAAGTCGGCGAAGTGGAAGGTCGGGGAGGAGAACGCGCTGCGCGTGCTCGGGGCCAGCGGTGAGGGCGGGTCCGTCGACTGGCACAAGATGGGCGAAGGGTGGTCGTGGGTGCAGCGCGACTCCCAGATGGACAACGAGGAGAAGGCCCGCGAGGGGTGGGAGCAGGTCAAGCGGGACCTCGCGGCGGAGACGTACAAGCTGTATGTGCTCGATGAGTTCGCCTACCCCATGCACTGGGGGTGGGTGGATGTCGATGAGGTTGTTGCCGTGCTGCGGGATCGGCCGGGCAACCAGCATGTCGTGATCACCGGGCGCAACGCTCCGGAGAAGTTGGTGGAGTTCGCCGATCTCGTCACCGACATGTCCAAGGTCAAGCATCCGATGGACGCCGGGCAGAAGGGGCAGAGGGGCATCGAGTGGTGACTCCCTCCGTCCCTGGTTCCGTCCCTGGTTCCGTCCCTCGGCTGGTTATCGCCGCGCCCTCTTCGGGGAGCGGGAAGACCACCGTTGCCACGGGGTTGATGGCCGCGTTCGCCGCGCGGGGGCTTGCCGTGTCTCCGCACAAGGTGGGGCCCGACTACATCGATCCCGGGTATCACGCGCTCGCCACCGGGCGGGTGGGGCGGAATCTCGACGCGTATCTGTGTGGGGCGGAGTTGGTCGGGCCGTTGTTCGCCCATGGGGCGCGGGGGTGTGATCTCGCCGTCGTCGAGGGTGTGATGGGGCTGTTCGACGGGGCTGCGGGGGAAGGGGAGCTGGCTTCCACCGCCCATGTGGCCAAGCTGCTGCGGGCGCCTGTGGTGTTGGTCGTGGATGCCTCGTCGCAGTCTCGGTCCGTGGCGGCGTTGGTGCATGGGTTTGCTTCCTGGGATCCGGAGGTGCGGATCGGTGGGGTGATTCTCAACAAGGTCGGGTCCTCTCGGCATGAGGAGTTGTTGCGGGAGGCGTTGGATTCGTCGGGGGTGCCGGTGCTTGGCGTCTTGCGACGGGCTGAGCCGGTGGGGACGCCTTCTCGGCATCTGGGGCTTGTGCCGGTTGCCGAGCGGCGGGCGGAGGCGGTTTCGGCTGTGGCCGCCATGGCCTCGCAGGTACGGGAAGGGTGTGATCTGGAGGGGCTGCTTGCGTTGGCGCGGGGGGCTGGGTCGGTGCCTTGTGGCGCGTGGGATGCGGCTGAGGTTCTGGCTCTTTCGCCCCCGCCGCCCCTTCCCGTTCCCGACCTTGGGGGCTCCGCCCCCAAACCCCCGTATCGGCCTGGACGGCCTCGTCCTCAAACGCCGGACGGGCTGGGTGGGCCGGGGCCGGCCTCGGAGACAACAGGCGGACTGGGTGGGCCGGGACTTGGTCCGAAGGTTCCCGTCGTTGCCCTTGCCGGTGGGCCGGCCTTCACCTTCTCGTATGCCGAGCATGCCGAGTTGCTTGTCGCCGCCGGGGCCGAAGTTGTCACCTTTGATCCGCTTCGGGATGAGGAACTGCCCGATGGGACATGCGGGTTGGTCATCGGAGGTGGGTTTCCTGAGGTGTACGCCTCTGAGTTGTCCGCCAATGAGGGCCTCCGTCGGGCCGTTGTCGCTCTCGCGGAGCGTGGCGCGCCGGTTGCCGCCGAGTGTGCCGGGCTGCTGTATCTCGCGCGTGAGCTCGACGGACAGCCGATGTGCGGGGTGATCGACGCGAAGGCCCGGATGGACGAGCGGCTGACGCTCGGGTATCGGGACGCCGTGGCCGTGAGTGACAGCGTGCTCGCCGTGGCCGGCAGCCGGATGCGCGGGCACGAGTTTCACCGGACCGTCTTGGAGCCGGGGGCCGGGGTGACTCCCGCATGGGGAGTACGGGCTCCGGTGCGGCGGGTCGAAGGATTCGTACAGCGAGGTGTGCACGCGAGTTATCTGCACACGCACTGGGCTTCCGCGCCCGGTGTCGCACGTCGGTTCGTGGAGAGGTGTGTCGGGTCATGAGCAACAGCAGGCTGATCGGGATCGGGGTCGGGCCCGGGGATCCCGAGCTCGTGACCGTCAAGGGGGTCAACTGCCTTCGGGCGGCGGATGTTGTGGTCGTGCCCGTAATGGACAGCGGGGAGCGGGGGCGCGCCGAGGCCACCGTGCTGCATTACGTGGGCGCGGAGAAGGTCGTACGGGTTGTCTTCGCGCTCAACGAACGGTCCGACCGGGAGCGGCGCGAGGCCGCCTGGGACGCGGCCGGGGCGCGGGTGGCCGAGCTGCTGCGGGCGCACGGCACCGTGGCCTTCGCGACGATCGGGGATCCGAACGTGTACTCCACGTTCACCTATCTCGCCCAGACCATCGAGCGCCTCGTACCGGGCACCGGCATCGAGACCGTCCCCGGTATCACCGCCATGCAGGATCTCGCCGCCCGGTCCGGGGCCGTACTGACGGAGGGGACCGAGCCGCTGACGCTCGTGCCCGTCACGGCGGGGGCCGAGGTGCTCAAGGACGCGCTCAACGGGCCCGGGACCGTCGTCGCGTACAAGTTCGGGCGGCTCGCGCAGGAAGTGGTCGCGGCGCTGCGGGAGACCGGGCGGGTCGACGACGCCGTGTGGGGGTCCGCGCTGGGGCTGCCGGACGAGTCCATTCGGCCCGCGGCCGAGTTGGACGGCGCTCCGCTGCCCTATCTCTCGACGCTCATCGCGCCCGCCCGGCGCGACGGCGGACGCGGCGGCAAGCTGTGACCCCCTTCAGAGGGCACACATGTGCCGTTTTCAGGGGGCGCATATGTGTCGTCTCACTCCGCGATGCCCACCACCAGCCAGATGAAGGCCGCTCCGGCGATCGTGCACAGCAGGGTGGAGCGGGCGGGGTGCTCGTGGTGCGCCTCGGGGAGGATCTCGGCGGCGGCGAGGTAGACGAGCGCGCCGCCGAAGAAGCCGAGATAGCCGCCGAGCAGGTGCTCCGGGATGGTGACGAGCAGCGTCGAGGCGGCGCCCGCCACCGGTGC
Source organism: Streptomyces sp. NPDC050704 (assembly GCF_040654355.1). Lineage (NCBI taxonomy): Bacteria > Bacillati > Actinomycetota > Actinomycetes > Kitasatosporales > Streptomycetaceae > Streptomyces > Streptomyces sp. NPDC050704. Next base: position 43,584 of record NZ_JBFAHW010000055.1, read on the forward strand.
CACGGCGTCCGCGAACAGCATCAGCAGGGCCTTGCGGCGGGCGTTCCCGTACAGGGTCGTGATCGTGTACGTGTTGAAGCCGTCCGCGAAGTCGTGGGCGATCACGGCGAGCGCCACGGCGGTTCCCATGCCGCCGCCGACCTGGAAGGCCGCGCCGATCGCCACGCCGTCCATGGCACTGTGACCGACCATCGCGGCGGCCGCGGTCAGGCCCACCTGGGGCGTCCGGCCGTTGTGCTCCTCGGCGCCGTGCGCCGCCTGCCGGACCGCCAGCAGGCGTTCCACCAGGTGGGCCAGCAGGAAGCCGGCCACGAACAGGAGCAGTGCGGCCGGTACGCCGAAGATCTCGTCGCCCGCCGCGTCGAGTGCCTCCGGCAGCAGGTCCAGGCCGACCACACCCAGCATCAGACCGCCGGCCAGGCCGAGTACGAGGTGGCGGCGGTCGGTGACGCGTTGCGCCGTCCAGCCGCCGGCCAGCGTCATGAGGAACGCGCCGAGCGCGACGAACACCGCCATATGCCCTTGCTATCCGATCAACCCCCCTTTCGCGCACGCCCCACGCCCATACCCGCGTCCCCGCGGCCGGCGGAGTACGTGCGCTGATGTCTCGTAGGAGAGGACCCCATCCCATGGCCGATGCCCCCACCGGCAAGGTGACCTTCGTCGGGGCCGGTCCCGGTGCCGCCGACCTGCTGACGTTCCGTGCCGCGCGCGCCATCGCCGAGGCCGACGTCGTGATCTGGGCGGCCAGCCTGGTGCAGGCGGAGGTTCTCGAGCACGCGCGTGCGGGTGCGGAGATCCTGGACTCGGCGACGATGTCCCTGGAGGACGTCGTCGCCGTGTACGAGCGGGCCGCCCTGGACGGGCTGCGGGTGGCCCGTATCCACTCCGGCGACCCCGCTCTCTGGGGCGGTACGCAGGAGCAGGTCGACCGGTGCGCGGAGATCGGCATCGACACCGAGATCGTGCCGGGTGTCTCCTCCTTCTCCGCCGTCGCCGCGCTTGCCCAGCGCGAGCTGACCATCCCCGAGGTCGCCCAGTCCGTGATCCTCACCCGGCTCGGCGGCGGCAAGACGCCGATGCCACCGGGGGAGGAAGTACGGGAGTTCGCGCGGCACGGGACCACCATGGCGCTCTTCCTGTCGGCCGCCCGCAGCGGGCAGCTCGTACGGGAGCTGCTGGAGGGCGGTTATCCGACCTCCACCCCCGTCGTGGTCGCGTATCAGGCGACCTGGCCGGAGGAGCTGATCGTGAAGTGCACGATCGGCACGCTGGAGGAGACCGTCAAGGAGCACAAGCTCTGGAAGCACACGCTGTTCCTGGTCGGCCCGGCCCTCGACGCGCACGGCACGCGCTCGCACCTCTACCACCCGGGCCACTTCCACGGCTTCCGCAAGGCCGACCCGGAGGCCCGCAGGGCGCTGCGGACGCGGGGCGCGACGGACGCGGTGGATGCGACGGGCGCGACCACGTGATCACCGTCATCGGTACGGGTACGGGGGCGCCCCTTCCGCCGGACGCCGAGGCCGCCTTGGCCGGGGCGGGACTCGTCGTGGGGGCCCGGCGGCATCTGGCGGCCGCCGCGCTGCCGGACACGGCGGCGCGGATCGTCCTCGGGCCGCTCGCCCCCGCCCTCGACGCGATCGAGCGGTTCCTGGAGAAACTGGAGCCGGAGAAGCCCGACGAGCGCCGACCGGTCGTCGTACTGGCCTCCGGGGACCCCGGGTTCTTCGGGATCGTGCGGGCGCTCGCCGAGCGCTTCGGGTCCGATCGGCTGACCGTCCATCCGGGGGTCTCCTCCGTCGCCACCGCCTTCGCGCGGCTCGGGCTGACGTGGGACGACGCGGTGGTGGTGAGCGCGCACGGGCGTGACCTGCGAACCGCCGTGAACGTCTGCCGGGCGCACCCGAAGGTGGCGGTGCTGACCGGTCCCGGCTCCGGGCCCGCCGAGTTGGGGGCCGCGCTGCGGTCGAGTGAGCGGGTTCTGGTGGTGGCTTCGGCTCTGGGCTCGGGCGAGGAGGGCTCGGACGAGGAGGGTGCGGAGGGCGAGGGTGCGGGGGGTGAGCGGGTCGAGCGGGTCACGCCCGCCGAGGCCGCCGCCCGCGACTGGGGACCGGCCGTCAGTGTCGTGCTGTGCCTGGACGAGGCACGAGTCCTCTCCCCCGTGCGCACCGTCGCCGGGCCGCCACCCGGGCCCGCTCAATGGGCCCTGGCCGAGGGTGATTTCACGCACCGCGACTCGATGATCACCAAGTTCGAGGTGCGGGCGCTCGCGCTGGCCAGGCTCGGACCGCGGCTCGGGGAACACGTCTGGGACGTCGGCGCCGGTTCAGGATCGGTCGCCGTGGAGTGCGCGCGGCTCGGGGCCGCCGTGACCGCCGTGGAGAAGACCCTGGACGGGGTGGAGCGCGTGCGCGCCAACGCCGCCGCGCACGGGGTCGACGTGAGCGTCGTGCACGGTGCCGCGCCGACCGTGCTGTCCGATCTTCCCGATCCCGACGCCGTGTTCATCGGCGGGGGCGGCCGCGAGCTGCCCGCGATCGTGACCGCCTGCGCGCGGCGGGCCCGGCGGTCGGTGGTCGTGGCGATGGCCGCGCTCGACCGGGTTCCGGCTGTGCGGGGCGCGCTCGTCGCGGCCGGGCTCGACTGCGACGGCGTACTGCTGCAGTCGTCCCGGCTCGCGCCGCTGCCCGGAGATGTCACCCGGCTCGCGGCGACCAATCCCGTCTTTCTGCTGTGGGGCGTCCGGCCTCCGGCGCGTAGTGAAGGAGTCGCACAGTGATCGGCCTGATTTCCGCGACGGCCGCCGGTTCGGCGGGCTGTGAGCGGGTGGCCTCGGCGTGGCCGGGCCGTACCCGTGTGTACGAGGGGCCGGTGGGGGACGCCGTGCGGCGGGCCTTCGCCGAGTGTGAGCAGCTCGTGTGCTTCCTCGCGACGGGGGCCGTGGTGCGGCTCGTCGCGCCGCTGCTCGTCGACAAGGCGTCCGATCCCGGGGTGGTGTGCGTCGACGAGGGCGGGCGGTTCGCGGTGTCCCTGGTCGGGGGGCATGGCGGCGGTGCCAACGAACTCGCCCGGGAGGTGGGCGAGTTGCTGGGCGCCGAGCCGGTCGTGACGACGGCCACCGACTCCGTCGGGGTGCCGGGTCTCGACACATTTGGGTTCCCCGTCGAGGGGGATGTGGCCGGGGTGTCGCGAGCCATGCTGGACGGCGAACAGGTCGGGTTGCGGGCGGAGTTGGCCTGGCCGCTGCCTCCGCTCCGGGTCGTCGCGTCGGGTGGCGAGTATTCGATTCGCGTCACCGATCGGGTTGTTGAGAGCGCCGAGCGCCAAGTCGTCCTCCGGCCGCCGTCCCTCGTCGTCGGGGTCGGCGCCTCCAAGGGTGCTCCGGTCGACGAGGTGCTCGGGCTCGTCGAGGACGCTCTGCGGGATGCCGGGCTGTCCGCGAAGTCCGTCGCCGAGCTCGCCACCGTTGACGCCAAGGCCGGTGAGCCCGGCATTCTCGGGGCGGCCGAGCGGCTCGGGGTGCCCGTGGTCACGTACAGCGCCGAGGAGTTGGCGAAGGTCGACGTGCCGAACCCCTCGGACGCGCCGCTGGCCGCCGTCGGTACCCCTTCGGTGGCGGAGGCCGCGGCACTCGTCCGCGGGGGTGAACTCCTCGTCCCCAAGCGCAAGTCGGCCGCGCGGCCCGCGATGGCGACCTGTGCGGTCGTCCGGCGGGCGGCGCGCGGGCGGCTCGCGGTGGTCGGGCTCGGGCCCGGCGCCCGGGACCTGCTGACACCGCGCGCGAAGGACGAGCTGCGCCGGGCCTCCGTGCTCGTCGGGCTCGACCAGTACGTCGACCAGATCCGCGACCTGCTCCGCCCGGGCACCCGGGTCCTGGAGTCGGGGCTCGGGGCCGAGGAGGAGCGGGCCCGGACCGCCGTGGCCGAGGCCCGGCTCGGTCAGGCCGTCGCGCTGATCGGGAGCGGCGACGCGGGCGTGTACGCGATGGCGTCGCCGGCGCTCGCGGAGGCGTCCGACGACATCGACGTGGTCGGCGTGCCGGGGGTGACGGCCGCACTCGCGGCCGGGGCGATCCTGGGGGCGCCGCTCGGCCACGACCACGTGTCGATCAGCCTCTCCGACCTGCACACGCCGTGGGAGGTCATCGAGCGCCGGGTGCGCGCGGCGGCCGAGGCCGACATCGTGGTCACCTTCTACAACCCGCGCAGCCGGGGCCGGGACTGGCAGCTCCCGAAGGCGCTCACGATCCTCGCCGGGCACCGGGAGCCGACGACGCCCGTGGGAGTCGTACGCAACGCCTCGCGACCGGACGAATCCAGCCGCCTCACCACCCTCTCCGGACTCGATCCGGCGATCGTGGACATGATGACGGTGGTGACCGTGGGCAACACGGCGACCCGTGAGATCGCCGGGCGCATGGTGACGCCGCGCGGCTACCGCTGGCAGGAGGAGGCCAAATGAGCCGAGCCGAAGTGAGCCGAGCTCAGGCGAGCCAAGCTCACGTGAGCCGGGTGTTCCCGGAGACCCGGGTCGTGCACCCCATCGAGCAGGAGTCCTTCCGGCGGCTGCGGGCCCGCCTGGACACCTCGCACTTCCCGCCGCTGACCCGGGCGGTCGTGGAGCGGGTGATCCACTCCGCCGCCGACCTGGAGTACGCGACGGACCTCGTGACCGACGAGGGTGTGCTGGCGAAGGCGCACCGGGCGCTGCACGACGGGGCGCCCGTCGTCGTGGACGTGGAGATGGTCGCGGCGGGCATCACGCGCCGCGCGACCGTGTGCCGGCTGAAGGACGCCAGGTCCGGGCCGGGGCTGACCCGTTCGGCGCACGCGGTCCGGCTCGCGTACGAGCAGGTGGGGCCCGGCGCGCTCTGGGTGATCGGCTGCGCTCCGACCGCGCTCGAAGAGCTCCTCGCGCTGGACGCCGCTCCGGCGCTCGTCATCGGTCTGCCCGTCGGCTTCGTCGGCGCGGCGGAGTCCAAGGCCGCGCTCCGCGAGAGCGGGCTGCCCGCCGTCAGCAATGTGTCCGAGAAGGGCGGTTCGGCGGTCGCCGCGGCCGCGCTCAACGCTCTGCTGTATCACCCTGTCTCGCCGTCCGAGTCCCCGTCCAAGTCCCCGTCCGAGTCCCCGTCCAAGTCCAAGGAGAAATCGTGACCACCCCGCCTCCCGCCCTCCTCATCGCCGGCCACGGCACCCGGGACGACGCCGGCGCCGAGGCCTTCCGCGACTTCGTACGGGAGTTGGGGCGCCGCAACCCCGAACTGCCCGTCGCGGGCGGCTTCATCGAGTTGTCCCCGCCGCCGCTCGGCGACGCCGTGACCGAGCTGGTCGAGCGGGGGGTGCGGCGGTTCGCCGCCGTGCCGCTGATGCTGGTGTCCGCCGGGCACGCCAAGGGCGACATTCCGGCCGCGCTGGCCCGCGAGAAGGAACGGCACGCGGGGATCTCGTACACGTACGGGCGTCCGCTCGGCCCGCATCCGGCGCTGCTCGCCGTGCTTGAGCGGCGGCTCGACGAGGCGCTCGGCGGCGGCGCGCGTACGCCCGCGGACCGGGCCGACGTCACCGTGCTGCTCGTCGGGCGCGGCTCGACCGACCCGGACGCCAACGCGGAGGTGCACAAGGCGGCGCGGCTGCTGTGGGAGGGGCGCGGTTACGCGGGCGTGGAGACGGCGTTCGTGTCGCTGGCCGCGCCGGACGTGCCGTCGGGCCTGGACCGCTGTGTGATGCTCGGTGCGCGGCGGATCGTGGTGCTCCCCTACTTCCTGTTCACCGGGATCCTCCCGGACCGGGTGCGGCAGCAGACCGAGGGGTGGGCGGCGGCGCATCCCGAGGTCGAGGTGCGGTCCGCCGACGTCATCGGTCCGGAACCGGAACTGCTCGACCTGGTCATGGAGCGCTACCGGGAGGCGGTCGAGGGCGATCTGCGGATGAACTGCGACTCCTGCGTCTACCGCATCGCGCTGCCCGGCTTCGAGGACAAGGTGGGGCTGCCGCAGCAGCCGCACTTCCACCCGGACGACGACGGTCACCATCACGACGGGCACGACAGTCACGACGGTCACCAGCACGGGCATCACCATCACAGCGGTCATGCGCCCTCCCATGCACACTGAGGGCGCCGGCGGGCACGGTGTCGGCGGGCAGGGCATCGGCGGGCACGGTGTCGGCGGTCGGGTGGCGGCGCATGATCTTCGCCATCACGGTGACACCGAAGTGCGCGACGACGGTTCGGCGCTCGTCGATCTCGCGGTGAACGTCCGTGCGGGTACTCCCCCGGACTGGCTGCGTGCGCACATCGCCGAGTCGCTGGGCGGGCTTGCCGCATACCCGGACGGGCGGGCCGCGCGGGCCGCGGTGGCGGCGCGGCACGGGCTGCCCGTGGAGCGGGTGCTGCTCACGGCGGGGGCTGCCGAGGCCTTCGTGCTGCTCGCGCGCGCCCTGAAGGTCCGCAGGCCCGTCGTCGTGCACCCGCAGTTCACCGAGCCGGAGGCGGCGCTGCGGGACGCGGGGCACTCCGTGGACCGGGTGCTGCTGCGGGCGGAGGACGGTTTCCGGCTCGACCCGGCGGCCGTTCCCGAGGACGCGGACCTGGTGGTGATCGGCAACCCGACCAACCCCACGTCCGTTCTCCATCCGGCCGGTCGGATCGCCGAACTCGCCCGGCCCTGGCGGACGTTGGTCGTCGACGAGGCGTTCATGGACGCGGTGCCGGGTGAGCGGGAGGCGCTTGCCGGGCGTACCGATGTGCCGGGGCTCGTGGTGCTGCGCAGCCTTACGAAGACGTGGGGTCTTGCGGGGTTGCGGATCGGGTACGTGCTCGCGTCCGCGGGGGTGGTCGCTGATCTTGAGCGGGCTCAGCCGTTGTGGCCGGTTTCCTCGCCGGCGCTGGCTGCCGCGGAGGCCTGTATGACTCCGCGGGCCCTGGGAGAGCAGGCTGAGGCGGCTCGTCGTGTCGCCGTCGACCGGGGCCATCTGGTGGCGGGGCTCCGGGAGTTCGCGTCCGACGGTGTGTATGTCGCGGAGCCGGCCGAGGGGTCGTTCGTTCTGGTGCGGGTCTCCGGGGCGGTGGGGGTGCGGGATCGGTTGCGGCGGTTGGGGTTCGCGGTGCGGCGTGGGGATACGTTTCCTGGGCTGGACGAGGGGTGGTTGCGGGTGGCTGTGCGGGATCGGGCGACGGTCAATCGTTTTCTTCAGGCGTTGGATCAGGCGTTGACCTCTGGTGGTTAGGCGGTTGGTGGGTGCGGGTTGGTGGGGCTGGGGGTGTTTGTCTGCGGGGTGGGTGGGGGCTGGTCGCGCAGTTCCTCGCGCCCCTGGGTGTGTGGGTGGGGCGGTGCCGCGACGGGGTATCCGATCGCCGCTCTGGGATATTCAGCCTCAGGCATGTTGCCGCGGCGATCGGACACCCCGACACGACCCCTCACGCCGGAGAGCCGAGTGCGTGTTGTGGGGGCTTGGGTGACGAATGGTCAGTTTCGCCTACGGCGGGCCAGTGTTACTGCTCCGGCACCCACGACCAGTAGGGCTGCTGCACCGGCTGCCACGTAGGGGGTTGTTGAACTGCCGCCTGTGTCGGCCAGGTTGGCTTCTTGGGCGGGCTCTCCCTGTGGTTTTACCTCTGCCGCTGGTTTGGTGGGGGGCGCTGCGGGGGTCTCGCAGGTGGCCTCGGCCAGGGTCAGGGTTCCCTCGACCTCGGCCACGTTCAGCTTCAACGGGTTGATGGAGACCTTGAGTTCGAGGGCGGTGGCGGCGGCCGTGCGGGAGGTGGTCGCCGTCTTCGAGAGGTCCAGCCGTACGGTGCCGACGCCTGGCACCGTCACCTCGGTCGGGCCGCCCGCCGTCAGGGTCACCTTCTTGCCGAGGGCCGTCACCGATCCCAGCAGGTTCGAGGAGGCGACCGGCTTCTTGCCGGTCTCGCAGGTCGCTTTTGAGGTGACCTGGTCGACCTCGACGAGGGACAGCAGCGGCAGTCCGGGGACATGGAGCTTCGCGTGGGCGAGGTTCGTGTAGGCCTCGGCCTTTCTGGCGGACACCGTCGCCTTCGCGTCGGCGATGTCCGCGCGCAGCACGCTGAACGGCTTTCCGTCGTCGACGCCGTCCAACCGGGCGCTCAGCGCGGTCTTTTCGGCGCTCTGTGGTGCCTCGACGTGGTTGAGGGAGACCGCGAGCGGGACGTTCACGGTCTTGTTGAGCAGGGACACGTCGAGGCCGGTGCGCAGCACGACGGCGCTCGCGCGGCCCTGGTCGGGGGTCGCGTGTGCGGAGCCCGCGCCGGCCAGGGCCGCGGGGCCGACGGCCAGGGCGGTGGCCGCTCCGACGGTGGCGAAACGGCGTGCGGGCATGCGGAAGTTGTGGGTGTTCAAGGTGGTGGGACCCCCATAAGAGACAAGCTCGGGACCCGGTCAGAATTACGCACGGAGAGTGAACAGTCAGCAATCTGACGGGAGTTCACTCCAACGTGGGGTTTCCGTGCAGATCTTCGAACCTCATGACACGGATGTTCACCGGAGTCACCCGAAGGCCCGCCCTTGTACGAACGCGCCGGTTGACACCCCGGGGCATGAAGTGGAGTGCACAACGACCCGGCGTGGCGGATGGTAACGCTCTGTCAACGGGACGCCGTCGAGACCTCAGCCGACGACCCGCCCGTTCAGCACCACCCGCAGCGGGGCCCCCAGCACACGTACGTCCGTGCGGGGGTCCCGCTCGTACACCACCAGGTCCGCCGGTGCGCCTTCGTCGAGGCCGGGTCGCCCGAGCCACTTGCGGGCGCCCCAGGTCGTCGCCGAGAGCGCCTCCACCGCGGGAATCCCGGCGGTGACCAGTTCCGCCACCTCCCCCGCCACCAGCCCGTGCGCCAGGGAGCCGCCCGCGTCCGTGCCGACGTACACCGGGATACCGGCGTCGTAGGCGGAGCGGACCGTGTCGTAGCGGCGTTCGTGCAGCCGCCTCATGTGGGCCGACCAGCGGGGGTACTTGGTCTCGCCACCGGCCGCGAGCTGCGGAAAGGTGGCGATGTTGACGAGGGTCGGGACGATCGCGACGCCGCGCGAGGCGAAGAGGGGGATCAGTTCCTCCGTCAGGCCCGTCGCGTGCTCGACGCAGTCGATGCCCGACTCCACCAGGTCGCGCAGTGAGTCCTCGGCGAAGCAGTGGGCCGTTACGCGGGCGCCCAGGCGGTGGGCCTCCGCAATCGCCGCCTCGATCGCGTCGCGCGGCCAGCAGGCACCCAGGTCGCCGGTCCCGCGGTCGATCCAGTCGCCGACCAGCTTGACCCAGCCGTCGCCGCGCCGGGCCTCCTGGGCGACGTACGCGACGAGGTCCTCCGGCTCGATCTCCCAGGCGAAGTTACGGATGTAGCGGCGGGTGCGCGCGATGTGGCGGCCCGCCCGGATGATCTTCGGAAGGTCGGCGCGGTCGTCGATCCAGCGGGTGTCGGAGGGCGAGCCCGCGTCGCGGATCAGCAGCGTGCCCGCCTCCCGGTCCGTCAGCGCCTGCTTCTCCGCGACGTCCTGGCTGACCGGGCCGTGGGTGTCGAGGCCCACATGACAGTGCGCGTCGACGAGTCCGGGCAGCGCCCAGCCCTTCGCCGTACGGATGTCACGGGCGCCGGCGGGACGGTCATAGGTGATCCTGCCGTCGACGACCCACAGCTCGTCGCGGACGTCGTCGGGTCCGGCCAGGACCCGTCCCTTCACGTGCAGCACCGCGTGATCGCTCATGGACTGCACGATAGCCAGCCGCGGCGTCACTGCTCCCAGGGTGGTGGTCCCTCGAAGGCGATCCAGTGCATGTCGAAGAGGACCGCGGCCTCGACACCGAGAGCGGGCCCGCCCTGCCGGGCCGCCCAGGTCAGGAAGAGGCGGGGCTCGAAACCCTGCGCCCCGAGCCCTTTGGTGTACTCGGCGTGGGCCTCCAGCGAGGCGATGCCCCGCTCCAGCGGCTCCCCCGAGACATCCACACCGTGGGTGGGCCGCTCGGCGCCCGCGAAGCACACGAAGCGGACCCCGCCCCAGGGTTCGAGGCCCTCGTCGGCGAGTTCCGGGAAGATCCACCGGTTCCCCGCGTCCCGCGCCGCGTCGAGCGCGGCGAGTCCCACCGCGCGGTGGTCGGCCTGATTGGTCACTCCGCCGACCATGCGTACGGTGTACGTGCCCGACACCACGACCTCGGGCCGGTGCCGGCGGATGGCCCGCACGATGTCGCGGCGCAGGGCCGGCCCGTACTCGACGGCCCCGTCCCGGTGGTCGAGGAACTCCACCGTCTCCACGCCCACTTCGCGGGCCCCGGCCCGCTCCTCGGCCTCGCGCAGCGGGCCCGCGCGATCCGGGTGCAGCCCGTCGATACCCGCCTCGCCACGCGTGGCCAGCAGGTACGTGATCCGCTTGCCCTGAGCCGTCCACCGGGCCACGGCGGACGCCGTCCCGTACTCGATGTCGTCCGGGTGCGCCGCCACGGCCAGGCAGCGTTCCCAGTCCTCCGGCAGCAGGGGCAGCGCGGTGCCGGCTCCGAAGCCGCCCGCGTCGTCGACAGTCGTCATGCCCCGAATGATGACGGTACCGGCGCCTTGAACGACAGAGGCGGGTATGTCCGATCCGAAACGTTCATGGGCGTACGGAGTCGGGGCGGCAGGCGCCGAGGGGCAGAGCCTGTGTCTGAACCCCCACCTGCGCCCCGACGCCCGGCACGCACCGGCTGCGTCCGACAGCCGCTGCGCGGCGGGTGCTGCGCGGACGACGGGGGGTCTGACTCAGGCTCTCAGTCGCTGTCGCCCGCCTTGTCCGAGATCTCCTCCTCCACCTCCGCCATCGCCGGGTCGAGGAGGCGGGAGAGGAAGTGCCGGGTGCGTTCGTGGGCGGGGTTGCCGATGACCTGGGCCGGCGGGCCGTCCTCGACGATCACGCCGGCGTCCATGAAGACGACCCGGTCGGCGACCTCGCGGGCGAAGGTCATCTCGTGGGTCACCACCATCATCGTCATGCCCTCGTTCGCCAGCATGCGCATCACCGCCAGGACGTCCCCGACCAGCTCCGGGTCGAGCGCCGAGGTCGGCTCGTCGAAGAGCATCACCTCGGGGCCCATGGCGAGCGCGCGGGCGATGGCGACCCGTTGCTGCTGGCCGCCGGAGAGGGAGGAGGGATACGCCTGCGCCTTCTCGGAGAGCCCCACGCGCCGGAGGTTGTCGGCGGCCACCTTCGCGGCCTCCGTCTTGTCGCGGCCGAGGACCCGGCGCTGCGGCAGCGCGAGGTTCTCGGTCACCGTCAGGTGCGGGAAGAGGTTGAACTGCTGGAAGACCATGCCGATTCGGCGGCGCACCGCGTCGATGTCCACGTCGGGATGGGTGACTTCGGTGCCGCCGACGAAGACCTGGCCCTTGGTGGGCTCCTCCAGGAGGTTCACACAGCGCAGCAGCGTGGACTTGCCGGAGCCGGACGGGCCGATGACGCAGACGACCTCGCCGTGGGCGACCTCCAGGTCGATGCCGCGCAGCACCTCGTTGTCGCCGAAGGACTTGTGCAGCCCCCTGACCTGGATCTCCGGGCCGCCGACTGGGGTCTTGGCACTGCTCACTTGGTGGCCTCCCCGGCCTTCTTCTCAAGTCGGCGTACGACGAAGCCGAGCGGCACGGTGACCAGCAGATAGCACAGGCCCGCCACCAGGATCGGCGTCGAGTTGGCGGTCTCACTGGCCAGGTCGCGGCCGAACTTGGCGAGTTCGCGTTCCTCCAGCGTGACACCGAGGAACAGCACCAGCGAGGAGTCCTTGAAGAGGAGGACCAACTCGTTGGTGAGCGGCGGGATCACGATCCGGAACGCCTGCGGGATGATGATCGAGACCATCGCCCGGGCGTGTGAGAAGCCCAGCGAACGGGCCGCCTCCATCTGCCCCTTGGGGACGGCCTGGATGCCCGCGCGAATCGTTTCCGCCATGTACGCGGCCGCCACCAAGCCGAGCGCGAGGGCGACCTTCCCGTACGTGCCGCCGGGGATCTCCGTGCCGGGGAACGCCAGCGGGACGGCGACGCCCACGAAGATGAAGATCAGCAGGGCGGGCAGCCCGCGGAAGATCTCGATGTAGATGCCGGCCAGCCAGCGGTACGGGCCCACCGGGGACAGCCGCATCAGCGCGATGACCATGCCGAGCGCGAGGCCGAAGACGAAGCCGGACAGCGTGTAGAGGACGGTGTTCTTCAGCGCCAGCGTGATGATGTCCGGGAACAGCCGCTTGGCCAGGTCTGCCTGGGCGAACTGGTTCTGCAGCCGGTCCCAGTCGGCCGTGGCGACGAGCGCGACCACGGCCGCGAGGCCCACCGCGTACTGGATGCCGCGCGAGAGGGCCCGCTTCTGACGCCTGGTCAGGCCCTTTTTGACTGGCTGTACTTGAGTGTCCGTCTCGGTCATGAGGCGGCGGACGGTGAAGCGGAGGAGGCGCCCGCGGCATCCTCGTCGTACGGGCCGATCCACTTCTCGTACAGCTTCTTGTACGTGCCGTCGGCGCGGGCGTCCGTGAGGGCCTTGTTGATGGCCTCGACGAGCTTGGTGTTGCCCTTCTTCACCGAGAACCCGTACTGCTCACCGGTGTTGATGTTGTCGGCGACCGTGAAGGCGTCCGCGTTGGCCTTGTCCTTCAGCCAGCCCTGGACGACCGGGTAGTCGATGACGACGGCGTCGACCTGGCCGGTGCGCAGGCCGTTGAGGACCGCGTCGGAGGACTCGAAGGAGACCGGGTCGAGGCCCTTGCCCTTCGCGTACTCCTCGCCGGTCGTCTGCGCCTGGGCGCCGACCTTCTTGCCCTTGAGGTCCGCGAAGGAGCCGATGCCGCTCTTCTTGTCGGCCAGAACGGCCTGGGTGGCGTCGAAGTACGGGTCGGAGAAGTCGACGTTCTTCTTGCGCTCCTCGGTGATCGTCATGCCGGCCGCGGCGAGGTCGCACTGGCCGGAGTTGAGGGACGCGCCCGTCTTGAAGTTCTCGAAGGGCTGGTCGAGGATGTCCTGCTTCACCCCGAGGTCCTTGGCGACCAGGTCGATCAGCGACACGTCGAAGCCCTCCACCTTGCCGCCGATCTCCGACTGGAACGGCGGGTACGGCAGGTGCGTGCAGGTGGTGAGCTGTCCGCCCTTGACCAGCTCGACCCCGTTCGCGGTCGTGGTCTTCCCCCCGTCGTCGTCCGAGGAGCAGCCGGCCACGAGCAGCAGCCCGGCCGTCGCGGTGGTGGCGGCCAGAATGCGGGTCCGGCGTCCGAGGACCGAGTTCACGAGGACCTCCTGTGAGGGAACTGAGGCTTCCGATTATAAGGAAGGGTTTGACTCACTCAAATCATTCCCATGGTCGCTGGGCCGTCCGGCCTCAGAACATTCCGGTCGAAGGTGCCCGTGGGGCGCCGGTTACCCTCGGACCCAGTACCCACGTGAGCGAAGAGAGCACCGTCGTGACCCACCCCTTTCTGGACCTGGCGCCGCTGAGCGCCGCGCACTTCGCGTCGATCGAGGACCGCGTGGCGCGGCTGCTCTCCACCGAACAGGACGTCGTGATCATGCAGGGCGAGGCGCTGCTGCCGCTGGAGGGCGCCATTCGCGCGACCGCCGGTCCCGGCACGACGGCGCTCAACGTGATCACCGGTCCGTACGGGCAGACGTTCGGCGACTGGCTGCGGGACTGCGGCGCGACGGTGTACGACCTGGCCGTCCCGTTCCACACGGCGGTCACGGCCGCGCAGATCGGCGAGGCGCTCGCCGAGCACCCGGAGATCGACTTCGTGTCCCTGGTGCACGCGGAGGCGGCCACCGGCAACACCAATCCCGTCGCGGAGATCGGCTCGGTCGTACGGGAGCACGGGGCGCTGTTCTATCTGGACGCGGTGGCCTCGGTCGGCGCGGAGCCGGTGCTGCCGGACGCGTGGGGTGTGGACCTGTGTGTGATCGGGGCGCAGAAGGCGATGGGCGGGCCCGCGGGCGTGTCGGCGGTGTCCGTGAGCGAGCGGGCCTGGACCCGGATGGCCGCGAACCCGCACGCCCCGCGCCGCTCCTACCTCTCGCTCCTGGACTGGAAGGAGCGCTGGATCGACGGCGGCCGCAAGACCCTGCTGCACGCTCCGGCGCAGCTGGAGATGCTGGCGCTGGAGGCATGCGTGGAGCGCATCGAGGCGACAGGCCCGGAAACGGTCATGTCCCGCCACGCGACGGCGGCGGCCGCCACCCGCGCGGGGGCGCTCGCGCTGGGCGGCGGGCTCGAACCGTATGTGTACGAGGCCGTGGACGCGGCCCCGGTCGCCACCACACTGCGTACCCCCGCGGGGATCAACGCCTCGGAGCTGGTCGCCAAGGCCCTGGCCGCCGACCCCGGCGTCCCCCTGGCGGCGGGCGGCGGCACCCTGGCCAAGGAGATGATCCGGGTGAACCACTACGGCCCCGACGCGACACCCGGCGCCGTCCACGCCTGCCTGGCCGCCCTGGGCGCGGCGCTGGCCGAGTCGGGCCTGTCCGCGGACCTGGCGGCGGCGCACCGCACGGTGACGGAGATCTGGGGCTGAGACCTGGGGTTGAGACCTGACGCTGAGACCTGGGCCGGGCAGGAGATCACCCGGCCGGAAAGCCATCCGGCCCGATGCCACCTGCCCCCCTGTCACCTGTCACCTGTCACCTGTCACCTGTCACCTGTCACCTGTCATCCGATGTCGACCACTCGGGCCCACGCGGGCGGTGAGTCCGGAACGTAGTCGGGATCGTTCTCGTCCGCGTCCTCGTCCTCGTCCCACGAGGGGGCCGTATGCCGGCGGGGAAACAGGCCCACCACCGTCCGGCAGGGCGGTCGCGTGGCCGGCCAGGGTGTCTGGCCGTCGGTCAGGACCACGATGACATCGGGGCGGGGCTGCGCCCGGAGCGCTCTGGCGAAGCCCGTGCGCAGATCCGTGCCCCCGCCGCCCATCAGCGGTATGCCCTCACCACGGCACAGCGGGTGCACGACCCTGGCCGCCGCGTCGCACGGCAGCACGGTGACCAGGTCGCGACGGCCGCCCACGGCACGGGAGATCGCGGTGACCTCCAGGAGCGCGCTGCCCAGTTCGGTGTCACTGACCGAGCCGGACGTGTCGATGACCACGGAGACCCGGGGCGGCCTGCGCCGCAGGCTCGGCAGGACGATTCCCGGCAGCCCGGCCGAGCGCCGCGACGGCCGGCCGTAGGTGTAGTCCTCGCCCGCGCCCGAACCGGAGGCCGCCGAACGGACCGCCGCTCCCAGCAGCTCCCGCCACGGCTGCGGCGGATGGAACGCCTCCTCCGCCCACCGCTGCCAGCTCTTCGCGGCGCTCCCCGGACGGCCGGTGATGCCCTGCGCCACCCGGAACCGGACCGCGTCCTGTTCCTGCTCGCTGAGGCCGTGCGCACCGTCGGGCCCCAGCTCCCACTCCCGTTCCAGCCCGTCGGCGCCACTGCCGCAGTCCAGCCAGGTCAGCTTCTGCGTGAGCGCCCCGAGCCGGAACTGGCGCAGGTAGTCCTCCATGAGCTCGCCCGGGGACAGCCTCAGGGACGCGGGCAGGACAGCGCCTTCGGGCCGGACCAGCCCTTCGCCGTACACGTCGTCGTTGATCTCGCAGTCCGCGGCGATGTTCATCCGCAGCCGCTCCCCCGGGCCGGTCAGCCCGCGCTCCCGCGCGACCCGGTCGCTGCGCCCGTGGTGGTCGCGCAGCAGGTGCGACACCTCGTGCACCCAGACCCCGGCCAGTTCCTCCACCGGCATGCGGTCCACGAACGCGGGCGAGACGTAGCACCGCCAGTACCGGTCGACGGCCATCGTCGGCACCCGCCGCGACTCGACGGTGTGCAGGGCGAACAGGGCCGTCGCCAGGTAGGGCCGGACCCGGGCGGCGTGCAGTCGGGCGGCGAAGAGCTTGTCGAGGTCCAGGGCCCCCGGCGCGTCCGGGGTCATCGGCCCGCCTTCGCCGCGACCCGGGCCGCCGCGTGGTCCGCACGCCGGGACAGCGTCACGACTCCGGCGAGCCCCTCGATCGTCGCCGGCACGTCCCAGTCCTCCTGGCGCAGGGTGGCGAGGGTGGTGGCGGGGACGACCACCAGATCCGGGGCTCCGGTTTCCAGCGCGCGGGCCAGGAGCGTCCACGCCGCGTCCCAGCGGGATTTCTCCGGACGCCTGCGGACCGCGTCCACCACACCGTCGAGTACGGCCTGGCGCAGGTCCCCCCGGTCGGGCAGGGGGACGCCCGTGGGGTCGGCGAGCAGCAGTTCGGGGTCCGGGAGGTCCATCCGGTCCAGGCTTGCCAGCAGCTCCAGTCCCGGACCGTCCCCCACGGTGGCTCTGACCAGCAGGGAGAGTACGTCCCTCGATGAGCCCGCCGCGGTCGCGAAGGCGATCAGGCTCAGTGTCATCTCCCAGCTCCGGGGGGACGGCCAGGGGCCGCCCCGGCGCGTTTCGTTGCCGGGCAGCTGGTGTACGAGCTTGGGTCGGGCGGCGAGCAGCCCGCACACCGCGCGGCGGGCGAAGGCCACGGCTTCGGGCAGCTTCTCCGGGTCGAGCCGGGGCAGCGTCGCCAGGGGCCAGGTCCCGCCGAGGCCGCGTACGACGACATCGTGGTCGTGGGTCCACTGGAGATGGACGAAGCGGTTGGCCAGGGGCGGGCTCAGCTCCCAGCCGTCGGCCGCCGAGGACCGGGGATTGGCGGCGGCCACGATCCGTACGCCGGGCGGCAGTCGCAGGGCGCCGATCCGCCGTTCCAGAACGAGGCGGAGCAGGGCTGCCTGGACGGCCGGTGGCGCGGTGGACAGCTCGTCCAGGAAGAGCAGGCCCTTGCCGGCCCGTACCAGTCGCACGGCCCAGTCCGGCGGGGCCATCGGGATGCCCTGTTCCGCGGGATCGTCTCCGACGACGGGCAGGCCGGAGAAGTCGGACGGTTCGTGCACGCTGGCGATCACCGTGGTCAGTGGAAGGTCGAGGGTGGCGGCCAGTTGCGTCAGGGCCGCGGTCTTGCCGATGCCCGGCTCGCCCCACAGAAGCACGGGCAGGTCGGCGGCGACGGCCAGCGTCAGTGCCTCCAGTTGTGTGTCGGGGCGCGGTTCGGTGCCGGTGTCACGCAGCAGGGTCAACAGCGCGTCTGCGACGTCGAGTTGGGAGGCGTGGGCCGGGTCGGACGGGGCGTCGGTGGCAGCGGACGGGGTGCGTGTGGACATGTGTGATCACCTTTGGGTTCGTGTGGGTTCGTGGTCGGCCGAGTGGGCGCGGGCGGGACGGAGGCCGGCGGAGGCCCTCTGCCCGGCTCGGCGAGAGGCCCGGCTCAGCGAGAGGTGGTGTGGCGCGGGTGCGAGCGGTGCTCAGGGGGGCGGCTGGGGCCCGGGGGGAGGCGGTCGGGGCCGGGCCCGATCAGGCCTGACCGGTACAGCCCGTAGGTGATGCGCCGCCGCGCCGCGGTCTCCAGTTCGTCCCGCAGAGCGCCCGCGCGCAGCAGCGCGTCGGGGCCCAGCAGGCCCTCGACGACGGCCAGCGCACCGGCCGTGTCGCCGTGGTCCAGGCGTTCGCGGACACCGGTGAGGCAGTCCGGACGACGGTGGGCGTCGTCGATCGCCCGCAGACAGGGAAGCGGCGTACCGGTCAGTGCGGCCAGCAGTTCCTCCCGGCGGATCTCGCCGGGCTCGTGGTCGAGGGGGACCAGTACTCCGTCGACCAGGCCGATCCGGTGCTCGGCGCCCCGGCACTCGACGAGGCGCGGTTGTCCTGCCCGGTCCGGGACCCGCGACGGACCGGTCGGCGAATGGTCCGGTACGAGTGCCGAGGCGACGAGCGGGTGCAGCCGATCGGCCTCGATCAGACCGGCGCGGATCAGTTCCAGATCGGGCGGCACCCAGGTCGCCGCGTCGGGCAGGACGGGCAGTGCGCGGGCACCGCCCTCGGTGGGCGCCGCGGCGATCCGCAGTGCGGGCGGCGCCCCGTCGTGCCTGTCCGCGACCAGGTCCAGGGTCAGCCGCTGCCGGGCCCCGAGGCGCACGGTGACGGTACCGGTGGACCGCCCTTCGGCGTGCAGGAGAATCCCCGCCTCGGCCGCCCACCGGTCGACGGCGCAGCGGTGCCCCTGCGGCAGCATCCCCAGCAGCTCGGGGTCCAGCTGCTCCGGGTCCAGCTGCTCGGGGTTCATCGTGGGGCGGCCGTCGGCGAGCAGCCGATCGGCACCGGCCCTGATCCGCAGCTCATCGGTCCTGCGCGCGTCCCACAGGTGCCGGTGCAGGTCGAGGCGGAACCGCTGGTTGGGGCGGGGGTGCGGATGACGGGAGGCGCCGGCCTCGGAGCCGGGTCCGTCCCACAGCGCGAGGCTGATCCGCTGACCGGCATCCGCCCAGGCCGGCGCTGTCCGGGCCACGAGGTGCACCGGTCGCGCGCTGTCACGCCCCGCGGCGTCGGTGTCGGCGTCGATTCCGGTGTCGGTGTCGTACCGCGCCAGAGCGATGGTCAGGCCTGGGCGCAGCAGCCCGTCGGGAGCGATCCTCGGCATGTGCCAGCGCAACAGGTCGGGAGCCAGTCGGCGGAGATCGGCCCGGACCCGGGCCGCGAGTTCCCGGCCGTGGGTGAGCGCCAGGGAACGGAGGTTGAGATCGACGTCGATCCCTGCGGCGGCGCACGCCCCCGCCCAGTCGCCGGCACGACGGCGGGCGGTCGCAGTCTCGATCATGGACGGCGGCACGGCGAACTCTCGCACGCGCAGCCAGCGGGAAAGCCGGGAATCCCCGGACGCGGTCTCAGTGAGCATCAGCACTCACCTTGCGCGGACGGGGCCCCCAATCTGGTAACAGAGTGAGTCGTCATCGCGGGGAGCGTAGCGCTCCTGTCCCTGATCTGCCAGGTATTTCAGACCGGAGCGCCATCCCGGCCCGACGCCTGACCGTCGCCGTCGAGGACGCGCCCGCGGGGAATGAACCCATGCGTTTGAAGGTTCACGCAGTGAGCGGAGGATGTCTCCGTACCCGACGAGTGGAGAGAGCCGAAGACATGCGCGTCGAGATCTGGAGCGACATCGCCTGCCCTTGGTGCTACGTGGGCAAGGCCCGCTTCGAGAAGGCGCTCGACGCCTTCCCGCACCGCGACGACATCGAGGTGGTGCACCGCTCCTTCGAGCTCGACCCCACCGCTGCCAAGGGCGAGACCCAGCCCGTCATCCAGCTGCTGACCAAGAAGTACGGCATGAGTGCGGCGCAGGCGCAGGCCGGTGAGGAGAACCTGGGCGCGCAGGCCGCCGCCGAGGGCCTGGCGTACCGCACCCGGGACCGCGACAACGGCAACACCTTCGACATGCACCGCCTCCTCCACTTCGCCAAGGGGCAGGACAGGCAGGACGAGCTGATCGCCCTGCTCTACAAGGCGAACTTCGCCGAGGAGCGGTCCGTCTTCAACGACGACGAGCGGCTCGTGGAGCTGGCCGTCGCGGCCGGACTCGACGCGGACGAGACCCGCAAGGTGCTCGCCGACCCGGCCGCGTACGCCGACGAGGTGCGCGCCGACGAGCGCGAGGCCAAGGAACTGGGCGCGAACGGCGTGCCGTTCTTCGTCCTCGACCGCAAGTACGGCGTCTCCGGCGCCCAGCCCGCCGAGGTCTTCGCGCAGGCCCTGGAGCAGGCGTGGGGCAGCCACTCGCCGCTGAAGCTGATCCAGGAGAACGACGCGGACGCGTGCGGCCCGGACGGCTGCGCGGTGCCGCAGCAGTGACGCGGCGGGACCAGTCCGCAGAGTGCACAGCGAGCGCAGAGGGCGCAGAGGGCGCAGAGGGCGCAGACGGCTCGCGGGCATTGGCACAGGTCAGCGGGCATGCATAAGGGTCCCTTAGGGGTTTCACGCAGAATTCGTAATGGACGGTGACTTCACCGGGCCGCAGAGTGGTCCCATGGAGACCTTCAAGCGCCTCGTCCGTACCGAGTTCGGCCCGAAGAGCACCTATCTGAACACCGCGAGCACCGGGCTGCTCCCGGCCCGCACGGTGGACGCCATCCGGGCCGCCGTCGAATCCGTGGCGGCGGGGCAACCCTTGGACATGTTCGCGGACGTGCAGGCGGCCCGCGCCTCCTTCGCACGTCTCACCGGGGTCCCGGACCGCCGTGTCGCGGCCGGGGCCTCGGTCGCCGTCTACACCGGCCTGATCGCCGCCTCGCTGCCCGCGGGTGCCGAAGTCCTCACCGCCGAGGCCGACTTCAGCTCCGTGGTGACTGCCTTCCACGTCCGCGAGGACCTCAAGGTGCGCACCGTCCCGCTGGCGCGGGTGGCCGAGTCGGTGCGTCCCGGCACGGCACTCGTCGCGGTGAGCGCCGTGCAGCCCGCCGACGGCCGGGTCGCCGACCTGCCCGCCATCAGCGAGGCCGCGCGGACGCACGGGGCCCGTACGTATGTCGACGCGTCCCAGGCCGTCGGCTGGCTGCCGCTGGACGCGGACGCGTACGACTACGTGGCGTCCGTCGCCTTCAAGTGGCTCGTCTCCCCGCGGGGCGTGACTTTCCTCGTCGTCCCGGAGGACCTGGGCGGGCTCACCCCGGTCTTCGCGGGCTGGGTGGCGGGAGAGCACCCCGGGGACTCCGATTACGGCCCGGTCAAGGAATTCGCCCACTCCGCACGGCGGTTCGACGTAAGCCCCAGCCTGTTCTCGTACGTGGGCGCCCGGCACTCCCTCGCACTGATCGAGGAGCTCGGTGTCGAGGCCGTACAGGCCCATGACCTGGCCCTCGCCGACCGTTTCCGGGCCGGTCTCGACTCACTCGGCGCGGCCCCGCTGCCCGCCCCCGGCGCCCCGATCGTGTCGGTGCCGGGACTCGGCCACCGGCAGCCGGAACTGAGCCGTGCGGGCATCGAGGTCTCGGACCGCGCGGGCAACTTGAGGGCCGCGTTCCACCTCTACAACACGACCGCGGACGTGGACCGGCTGCTCGACGTCCTTTCCGGCTGACCCGCGACCCCGCGTCCGGCGGGACCGGTGGATCGAGTCCGGCCGATCCACTGGCGCGAGGGCCCCCGAGGGCGCTAGGAAGGGCAGCACGAGGTGGTGGTGCCGGTGGAGCCGACTGTCCACACGTCCGAGCGACCGCCCGCCGACGCGGAGCTGCATCGGCGGCTGGTGTACGGCGACGAGTCCGCGCTGGCCGAGGTGTACGCGGCGTACGGCGGGCTCGTCCGGCGGGTGGCCGTCCGGGTCACCCGCAGCCCGGTGGCCGCCGAGGACGTGGCGCAGGAGGTCTTCGCCCAGCTGTGGAGCAGGCCGTACGCGTTCGACGCGCGCCGGGGTTCACTGCGTACCTGGCTGTCCATGCTCGCCCACCGGCGGGCCGTGGACTGGGTGCGCAGCGAGGCCAGGCACCGCAAGGACGCCCACGCCGACGACTCCGCGCTGCACGCCATCCCCGACGCCGGGCCAGGCCCCGACGAGGCGGTCGTCGACCGTGAACGCGCGCTCCTGCTGCACTCCGCCCTCGCCGAGCTGCCCAGGACCCAGCGGGAGGTGGTCCATCTCGCGTACTTCGCGGGCCGCACCTACCGCCAGGCCGCCGTCGAACTCGGCATCCCGGAAGGCACCGCCAAGACCCGCCTGCGCTCCGCCCTGCGCAAACTGGCGGCATCTCTGGCGGACCCGGCGGACCCGGCCGACCCACCGGACCCGGTGTGGGAAAGAGGCGCATGATGGCAACAGGGGAAGGAGGCGTCCGGTGACCGACGACCACGACCACGACGGTATGCGCGAGCTGCTGGCCGCCTGGGCCTTCGGGGCGCTCCAGCCGGCGGACGAGAAGGCGGTGCCGCTGCATCTGGCCGAGTGCGAGAGCTGCGCGGCGGAGGCGGAGCGGCTCCGGGAGACGGTACGGCTGCTGGGCGGGCCGCCTGGAGCGGCCGGGGGCAACGGCGCGACGGGTTCGTCGACGGGCACCGGTGCCGCGGGGGCGGACGGTGTGCTGGCCGTCGCCCTGCGGGCCCGGCCCGCGGTGCCGCGCGTCGCCGAGCACGCGGCACCCTACGCGGCCGCGGTGGCCGGACTCCGGGCGCTGCTGCGGGAGGTGGACGGTTCCGGACGGTGGAACACCCCCGTCGTGCACGACTGGGACGTCCGGGACACCGTCGGCCATCTGATCGCCGCCGACGAGCAACTGGCCCGGCGCCTCGGTCTGGAGGCACACGCGGCGCCCTCGCGGATCACGGAGGGAGCGGTGTGGGAGGCGGCCTGGGAGGCGCGGACCGCCGACGTGATCGCGTACGAGCGGACGCGTACGCCCGAGGAGACGGTGGCGGCCTGGTCCGCGCAGGCCACCGCGCTGCTGGCCACGGCCGAGGCCCGGGACCCCGAACGCGCGGCACTGGCCACGACGTTGATGGGCGTACGGCTGCCCGTCGCCGACCACTTCGTGGTGCGCGGCTTCGAGGCGTGGATCCACACGGACGACATCGGCCGCGCGCTGGGCTTCGCCGTGCCACCGCCCCCCGACACCCACCTGTGGCAGCTGGTGCGCCTCGCGGTCCGCATCCTGGGCATGGCGCTGGGGCTGACGGCGGCTCCGGTGCTGTTCACGGTGACGGGTGCCGTGGGCGACGTCCAGTGGGTGCTCGGCTCGGAGGACGAACCGGTGCGGGCCGAACTCGTCCTGGACGCCGTGGACTTCTGCCTGCTCGTGGGCGGACGGTACGCGCCCGACGAGGTGCCGAGGGGCGCGGCGGGCGACGAGGACGCCGTACGAAACGTACTGGAGCGGGCGGCGTCGCTGGCCTGGCTGTAGCGCGGGCCCGGCTGCGACGCGGGCCCGGCTGCAACGTCTACGTGTCCTGGGGCAACGCTTACGTGTCCTGGGGCGGCGGGCAGTCCCCGGTCTCCGTGCACAGGTTCGCCTCGACCCTGGAGAGGAGTCCGGCCAGTTGTGCGCGCTCGGCCGTGCTCAGGCCGGCGAGGGTGTGCTCCTCCAGTTCGTTCCAGGCGCGCGTGACCTCTTCGAGCAGCCCGCAGCTCTTGTCCGTGGCCTCGACGAGCACCGCACGTCCGTCCTTCGGGTCCGGGCTGCGGCTCACGTGTCCGGCGTGTTCGAGGCGCTGGAGCATCTTCGTGACCGTGGACGGGTCGAGGTCGACGGCCTTGATCAGCTCCGACTGGCGCACCGCGCCCCGGTCCCACAGGTGCATCATCAGGAACTCCTGCCCGGGGTAGAGCCCGGCCCCGCGCAGCAGCTTGCCGGCGGCGGCGCGGTGCAGCCGGGAGAGCCGGCCGATGGCGTGGCTGACCGGGCCGCCGCGCGCGGCCGAGGGCAGACGCTCGGTACAGCCGGGGTCGGACTGCTTGGCCGTGGCCCCTTGGGTGGCGCTCATCTCGACTCCCGGTTCCCGCCGATGCTTCCTGGTTCTCGCTGAGACTCCGGCTGCTGGTCTCGCTGACGTCCTTTTCCACGAGATTACCTTGGTCGGCCAAGGAATGGGTTACGGTGGCCCCCTGCTCAAGTAATTGGCCGACCACATAAATCATCTCCAGGAGCTGTCGTGACCACCGCCTACGACCCGATCGACCTGTCCGGCACGTCGCTCGCCAATCGCATCGCCATGGCGCCGATGACCCGCAGCCGGGCCGGCGAAGGGGCCCTTCCCACCGAGCTCACGGCCGAGTACTACGCCCAGCGCGCCTCCGCCGGTCTGATCGTCACGGAGGGCATACAGCCGTCCCACGTCGGCCAGGGATACCCCGCCACCCCGGGCCTGCACCACGAGGACCAGGTGGCCGCCTGGCGCGGGGTCACCGACGCCGTGCACGCCGCGGGCGGCAAGATCTTCGCGCAGCTGATGCACACCGGCCGCATCGGCCACCCGGTACTGCTGCCCGCCGACCTCCACCCCGTCGGCGCCTCGCCGGTGCCCGCGCAGGGGCAGGTCTACACGGCCGAGGGCCCCAAGGACTTCGTCACTCCGCGCGAGCTGACCCACCAGGAGATCCTGGAGACCATCGAGGACTTCGCTGCCGCGGCACGCAGCGCGATCGAGGCCGGTTTCGACGGCGTGGAGCTGCACGGCGCCAACGGCTACCTCGTCCACCAGTTCCTCGCGCCCGGCTCGAACCTCCGCGAGGACGAGTGGGGCGGCTCCGACGAGAACCGCATCCGGTTCGCCGTCGAGGTCACCAAGGCCGTCGCCGAGGCGATCGGCGCGCACCGCACCGGGCTGCGCGTCTCGCCCGGAAACCCCTTCAACGACATCAGCGAGCCGGACCCGGAGCCCACGTACACCGCGCTCGTCCAGGCGCTGGAGCCGGTCGGCCTCGCCTACCTGCACATCGCGGAGACACCCGGGCAGCGCGAGCTGACGCTGCGGCTGCGCAAGCAGTTCTCCGGCGTCCTGATCCTCAACCCGGCCACCGAAGCGCCCACCGGACCGGACGAGCTCGCCCTCATCGAGGACGGCACGGCCGACATCATCGCCTTCGCCCGGCTCTTCCTCGCCAACCCCGACCTGCCGGCCCGCCTGAAGTCCGGCGGCCCCTTCAACGAGGGGGACCCGGCCACGTTCTACGGCGGAGACGCGACGGGCTACACGGACTACCCGACGCTGTCGCTGTAAACAAGAGGGCCCGGCTCTTGTCCCGTACGTCGTCGTACGGGACAAGAGCCGGGGAGGAACTAACAGCACACGTAATAAATCCACACAACAAAAACCACCA
>NZ_JBFAHW010000056.1:0-67824 GCF_040654355.1 Streptomyces sp. NPDC050704
GGCCGCTGCGTGTCCTCGCACTGCGTCGAAGGCGACCACATGGTCCTCGACGAGGAGACGCCCCGCCCCTCCAAGGCGGCTTCCTTCTCAGCGCCCGAAGTTGAACCAGTTCACGTTCACGAAGTCCGCGGGCTGGCCGCTGGTGAAGGTCAGATAGACGTCGTGGGTCCCGGTGACGTTGCTGATGTTCGCCGGGATGGTTCTCCAGCTCTGCCAGCCACCGGTGTTGGCGACCGAGAAGCTGCCGATCGGGGCGCTCGTACGGCTGTCCAGGCGGACCTCGACCAGGCCGCCCACGCCGGTCGCGGCGCCGCTCGCGACCCGCCCGTAGAACTGCCTGGCCGCCGTGGAGCCGAAGTTGACGCCCCTGTAGAGGGCCCAGTCGCCGTTGGCGAGCGAGCCGATGTTCCGGCCGCCGCCGGAGTCGGTGGTGGACTCGGTGCTCGTACCGCTCTGGCCGTCGAACGACTCGGCCTGGACGGCGGTGTACGCGTCACGGTTGCCGGTCGGGGGAGGCGTGGTGCCGCCGCCACCGGCCTGGAGCACCTGGACGTAGTCGACGACGAGCGGGTGTCCCGGCACCGTGGCGCCGTCCGGGCCGCCGCCGAAGGCGTCCACGAAGGCGCCGCCCATCGCCACGTTCAGGATGATGAAGAAGCCGTGGTTCGTGGCGTTCGCCCACGTCGTCGCGTCGACCTGGTTCGCCCGGACGGTGTGGTAGTTGGTGCCGTCGACGTAGAAGCGGATCTCCTCGGGGCTCGTCGACCGGTCCCACTCCATGCCGTACGTGTGGAAGCCGGCCTGGCAGGTCGTGCCCGGGCAGGCGGTGGAGCCGCCGAGACCGGTCGTCTCGTTGCAGGGGCCGCCCGGGTTGGTGCCGCAGTGCATGGTGGCCCACACGGTGTTGACGCCCTGGACGTTCTCCAGGATGTCCAGCTCACCGACGCTCGGCCAGTTCTGGTAGTTGCCGCGGTAGGGCGCGCCCAGCATCCAGAACGCGGGCCAGTAGCCCCGCGCGGCGGCGCCCGTCACGTTCGGCATCTGGATCCGGGACTGCACACGCAGCTTGCCCCCGGCGGGCGGCTGGAAATCGGTGCGGTTGGTCTCGATGCGGCCCGAGGTCCAGTTGCCTGAGGCGTCGCGCCGCGGGGTGATCCGGAGGTTCCCGGAGCCGTCGAGCGCCACGTTGTTGGTGCTGGAGGTCATCGTCTCGATCTCGCCGGTGCCCCAGTTGGCGGGCCCGCCGGGATAGCCGGTACCGGTCGCGTACTGCCAGTTCGAGGTGTTGACGCCGGTGCCCGCGGCGCCGTTGAAGTCGTCGACGAACACCTGGGTCCAGCCGGCCGGCGGGGTGGGCGCGTCGGCCCGGGCGGCCGAGGCTCCGGCCGCCGCCAGGCTCAGGACGCTGACGAGGGCGATGAGTACGCGCCGGAGTGGGCTGCGCCTTGACGGTGGCCTTGCGGGTGGTCTCACCGGTGTGCCGGAAGTTTCACTCATGGGTGCCTCTTCGGGTACGGAGTGGGGGTGCGCGGGTGTTTTTGAGAGCGCTCTCATCGCAGCTGCGCGGGCCAATGTGCTCTTCGGCACTCCGGTCGTCAAGAGGTAAAGCCGAGAAAGTCCTTATGGGGGCGGGGAGTTCAGGCCGTGAAGGAGGGGAGGGGTGGGGAGTGCGGAGAGCGCTCCCCGCCTGTTCTCTGCCCTGCCTGCCTGCCTGCCTGCCTTGCCTGCCTGCCGGTCCGGCCGGGACGGGCTCAGCCGTTGCGTCCGTTGGGCGGGTCCGCCGTGTCCTCTCCCGGTGGTGGCCGATCCTGCGGACCCGGGCCGGTCGTGGCGAGGTCGGCCCCGGACGCCGGAGCCGCAACGAGACCGCCGGGCAGCGGAAGCGCAGGGCGTGCGGAAAGACCAGCCTGCTTCGGGGCCTGGCCTGTGACGGCCTTCTCCGGCCCGGCTCCTTTCGGGCATGACCTGCGCTTGACCGCCGGCCGCCGGCCGCCGGCCGCCGGCGGGCGGTTCGGCGCCGCGGCGATTCCCGCGCGGCGCTGAGGGGACAGCTCAGTCGGTGGTGGCGATGCGGTCTAGCCACTCGGTGAGCAGGGTGCCCTCGGCGTCCGTCAGGGCACTGGTCTGCGGGAGGGCGGCGCGCAGTGCGATCGCGTGGGCGACCGGGCCGCCGTTCGGGAGTACGTGTTGCGCAGGGTCGGTGGTGACGGCGGCGATGACCGACTCCCGGGCGATGGCCGACAGGGACGCGTCGCGTTCGTTCTCGGGCTGTGCGATCAGGGTGAGGGTCACGCCGCGGCCGGTGGAGTGGATGAGGAAGGCGGCGCGGTCCTCGCTCATCCGCAGGCGCCCCGCCTCGGCGATGCGGCGGACCGTGCCGGCCAGGATGACGAATGCCTCGCGTGCGGCCGGGGGTTCGACGCCCGGACGCTGGTCGCCGTAGATCAGCGTGTAGAACGCGGGGTTGGCGAGGCCGAAGCCGATGTGGAGATCCCATCCGCGGCGCAGGTCCGCCACCGGGTCGTCTGTCGGCCGGTTGGCGGTCTTGCTGCGCAGGTAGGTCGCGAAACCGTAGCTCGCGACGGCGTCGAGCAGGCCTTGCTTGTCCCCGAAGATGCGGTAGATCGCCGGCGCCTGCATGCCGGCCGCCGCGCTGACCGCACGGGTCGACACGGCGTCCCGGCCGCCCTCGGTGAGCAGGGCGGCGGCCGCCTCGATGATCCGGTCCCGGCTGTTCTTCGCGTCCATGTTTCCAACGCTAACAGATCTTCGATATCGACTCTAATGGCGTTCAACGTGTGCCCGCCCTTCGGATCGGCTTGTCCGGAGTGATGGGCAGGTCCCGGATTGGTGCCGGTCAGGCCGAGACGCTCGCGCAGCGCGTCGAGGAGGGTGACCCGGGCCTCGATGGTGAGCGGATGCTCCCGGCCGTTGATGCGGAGCGTCACCTCGGCCGTCGATACCGGGGCCGCCGATGCCGACGACGCCACGCCGTCCGTGGCGGCGGGGCGGACCGCGGCCGCCGCCACCCCGTCCATCGTGACCAGCACCGCAGTGGTGACACCACCGACTCTGAGCACGCTGCGGCGGCTGTGCCCGCCCGCTGGGACTTGCCCGTTCTCCGGCATGTGGCGCTGTCTCCTTGGCAGTTGACGGGAGGGTGCATGGACGGTCCGCACCGCCCGGCGGTGTATCAACGTCAATGAAAACAGGCTATCGATGATAACGAAACACCGGAAACGAGGATTTGTTATCAACGGTAATGATGTCGATGCGCTCCGGGTCGGCATGCCGCGCTTTCACGCAGGTGCCCCTCGGGGCGATCTTGTGTGTGAGGGATTCCTATGAATCTGTGAGGCGCTTGAACACACCTGGGCTCTGCCGCGTATGGGGAGGGGGGAATGCCATGCCGAGCCGCAATGAAGCGTAGGAGAACTCCCTTGGGACGCAACACGCGAAGACGCCCGACAGGCGGACGACGCGCGACCTTCGCAGCGGTCGCGCTGATGCTGGGCGGAGGTGGACTGATGGCGGCGAACGTCTACGCCACGGCCTCCGAGGACGACTCGACCGCGGAGTCGGGTGCGAACCGCAACGACCAGGTGCTGGCTTCGGGCGCCGCCACGATCGACTGCCCGGACGTCGGCGGTCAGCTGACGGCGGTGCCGGACCAGGTGAAGACCGAGGTCGACAGGGAACTCGCCCTCCTGGACAAGCAGATCACCGAGGCCTACCAGCGACTGCAGAGCTCGGCGCAGGCCGTCCGGCAGGACAGCGGCTTCGCAGACAGTTCGATCATGAATCCGCTGAAGGAGAAGCGGGCCGCGACCATCGACCGGATCGTGATCGCCATCGACCGCGTGGGCGACGCCCCACAGGGTCTCGACGCCTTCGCGCCCTGTACGTTGCGCGCCTCCGGCAACCAGACCGAGCAGGGCGGCCAGGGGGACGGGCAGGACGCCGGCCAGGGCGGCGACGGCCAGGAAGGTCAGAACCAGAACCAAGGTGACGGTCAGGACCAGAACCAGGGCGGCCAGCAGGGCGGCAACGGTGGTCAGGCCGGCAACGGGCCGGTGGCCGCGGACTTCGTGGACATCACCACCGTCCGGCCCAACGTGCAGAGCCCGAACAAGAAGGGCGACGCCTCCCGCGGCACCTTCACCACCAGCTGCGGGGTGAACGCGAACGGCCTGTTCAACTCCGACAACGTGATCGTGGCCCCCGGTGTCACCAATGGTGCCCATCACTTCCACGACTACGTCGGCAACCAGTCCAACGACGCCTTCGCGAGCGACGAGGACCTGGCGAACGCCGACACGACCTGCGAGAACGAGGGTGACAAGTCCTCGTACTTCTGGCCCGTACTGCGCCTGCAGAACGGGACCGAGGAGCAGGACGCAGCCTCTCCCGGCGGCGGCATCGAGGGCAACGTCGGTGAGATCGTCACGCCCAGGCAGGTCACGATGGCGTTCGTGGGCAACCCGCGCAGCGAGGTCACGGCCATGCCGAAGCTGCTGCGCATCATCACCGGGGACGCCAAGGCGTTCGTCAACGGCACGGCCAACGCCAATGCCTCCTGGAGCTGCACGGGGTTCGAGAACAAGGTGCAGCTGAAGGACAAGTACCCGCTCTGCCCGTCGGGCAGTGACGTGGTGCGCACCTTCAAGTTCCAGAGCTGCTGGGACGGCAAGAACATCGACAGCGCCAACCACCGCACGCACGTGGCGTTCGCCGCCGCGGACGGCAGCTGCGCGAGCGGCTTCAAGGCCATTCCGCAGCTGGTGCAGCGCATCGTCTACGACGTGGACGCGCCCAGCCTGGAGGACGGCGGCCGGACAACCCCGCTGTTCGCGGTCGACTCCTTCCCCGAGCAGGTGCACAAGCCGGTCACCGACCACGGCGACTTCATCAACGTCTTCGACGAAGAGCTCATGCGGGAGATGGTGGACTGCATCAACGACGGCCGGCAGTGCGACGCCGCGGCTCCCGGTGGCGAGGAACCGGAACCGGGGAACACGCCGAAGCCGACTCCCACCCCGACCGCGTCCCCTGACGCTCCGTCCGGTGGGAACGGCCAGGACGACGAGCCCGCGGACAACGGTGGCAAGGGCGAAGAGCCCGCGGACACCGGTGGCCAGGAGTCGCCGGAGCCCTCCACCAGCACGCAGGTCACCGAACCGGCGGGCGGCCCCGACGGTGGCGGCGACAACGCGGCTCCGGCACCGGAGCCCAAGATCGAGACGTCCCCGTCGGCGGGCGGCTCGGTCGGTGACAGCACCGACGGCACCGACAACGGTGACTACGGTGACAGCGGTGACTACGCCAGTGCGGTGCCCGGCCCTGAACCGACGACCGGTTCGGGGAGCCAGCCGCAGGCGAGCACCGGAGGCCTGGCCGACACCGGGACCCAGTTGTGGCCGGCCGCGGCCGGAGCGGTCCTGTTGATCTCCGGCTTCGTGCTGCTCCGCCGTTTCGGTAACAGGGCCGGCTGACACCGGTCTCGGGCGGTGCGCGAGGCGGTCGGACCCGTTTCCTCAAACGGGTCCGACCAGCCGGCGCATCGTCTCCGCGGCGCGTACGGCGGCGTCGGCGCAGCAGTTGTTGAACAGGACGTGGAGTTCGTCGGCCCGCTCGGCCATCGAGCGCAGCCGCGGCAGCCAGGCCGCCAACTCCTCGCTGGTGTACGTGTGCCGAAAGCGGTCCTCCTTGCTGCCGGACCCCCACGACTCACTGCGCCCGTGGAAGCGGACCACCGCCAGTCGCGGCGTGGTGACCACACCGACCGGAGGGATGGCGCCGGCCGCGGACTGCGCCATGTCCACGGCGACAGCGCTCATACCCAGTCGCCCGAGCAGGTCCGAGGAGGCCTGCCGCCGGTCCGCCTGCCACCATCCGGGATGCCGGAACTCCACCGCGACCGGCCATCCGGCCGCCCGCCGGGCCCACTCTCGCAGGACTGCCCCGGCCCGGTCACCGGGCTTGAACGACGGGGGAAACTGGAACAGTACGGTGCCCAGCCGTCCCGCCCGCCGCAGTGGTTCGAGCGCGGTGGCGTACCGCCGCCACAGCTCGTCCAGCACCTCGGGGTCGGCGCTGTTCCGGCCGTGGGCGTCCCGGAGATCGGGAGGCAGGGCGGCGGCCCGTGTGGGGTGACCGGTGAAGAGTGAGAAGGCTTTGACGTCGAACTGGAAGCCGTCCGGCGTCCGTTCGGCCCACAGGAGACTGTTGCGCTCGTTGGGCAGGCCGTAGTAGGTGGCGTCGACCTCCACCACGGGGAAGCGTTCGGCGTAGTACCGAAGCCTTCCTGCCGCGTTCCGCCGTCCTGGCGGGTACCAGCCGCTGGACATGAGTTTCGGGTCCGTCCACGAACAGGTACCGACGAGAGTCTCACCCATGTCCGACCGGTAGCCCGAAGACAGCGCTCGACACCTGTCGGGGCGAGCCGATGCACCTTTGAAGACCGGTCAGTCCACGAGTAGCACGAGTTTGCCGCGCACCGTCCCGGCTTCGCCGACGCGGTGTGCGTGGGCCACCTCTGTCAGGGGGAAGGTCTGGCCGACCTGGACGGAGAATCGTCCGGCTTCGGCCATTCGGGCGACCTGGGCAAGCACGTAGGTGGCGCGGCCGGTGTCGCCGCGGCTGAAGCGGATGCCCGTCCGCTGCGCGCCGCGGAAGTCTGCGACCGTGATCACGTGCTCGGGCGCGCCCACGAGTTCCAGGAGTTCGGGAAGGACGCCGCTGCCGGCGACGTCCAGCGCGAAATCGACACCCGACGGCATGATTGCCCGGACGCGTTCCGGCATCCCGTCGCCGTATGCCACCGGCTCGGCCCCAAGCGAGCGGAGGGCATCGTGCGTGCCCGGACTGCCCGTGCCGATGACGCGCGCGCCGCGCTCCATGGCGAGTTGGACTGCGGCACTCCCGACGCTGCCGGACGCCCCGTTGATGAGCACGGTGCTGCCCGCTGTGACGCCGAGCTGGTCGAGCGAGCGCGCCGCGGTCTCGGCTGCCGCGGGGATCGCCGCAGACCTCGCACAGTCGAGCGAGTCCGGGATCGGGGCCCAATAGGACAGCACGGCCAACTCCGCTTGGGCGGCTCCGTATGGTGAGGCTCCGAAGACCCGGTCGCCGATCGTGACACCCGAGACATCGCCGCCGATCTCGTCAACGATGCCCGCAGCCTCGTAGCCCAGGGTCTGTGGCAGTTCCTGGTCCATCAGGCCCTGACGATTTTTCCAGTCGCCGGCGTTGATCCCCGCGGCACGGACCTTGATCCGTATCTCTCCGGTACCGGGATGGGGATCGGGGAGGTCAACGATCTCAAGAACCTCCGGGCCGCCGAACCGGCTGAACTGTGCTGCCCTCATGACGCACTCCTTCCGCGGAAGAAGTGGCGGATCGTCCGATACCGCGTGTGCGCGTACTCCTGGTCCGGCTATCTGCCCGGCCCCAGAGCACGTTTTTACTCCGATCCATCGACCCTACGTCATGACCGCCCACGCGCGGCGAGCTGCATGACAAGCCACTGGCTAGGGCCGCGCCCCGGACTCCAGTGGCCGGGGTTCGGGCCGGGCGGACGGGTCAGGGCCGTTGCCGGTGAGGCGCATCGCCGTGTAGGCGCCGAGGTACAGGGCGGCGACGATCAGCAGCAGCGTCTGGTAGCCGGTCAGCAGGGCGAGATACTCCAGGGTGCCGCCCGTGAGGGCGCCGAGCAGGTTGGCGCCGAAAGCGGCCGTGGGGTCGGGGGCGGAGGCCAGTCGGTCGGAGAAGATCAGGTTGGCGCAGAAGATCGGTGCGAAGGCGAGGGCGATCGCCGCGGCGAGCCGTCCGGCGAAGGGCAGCGACAGGACGGACTCGGCGGGGACCAGCCAGGCGACGGCCAGGGTGGCGAGCAGGACGAGCGTCATGACGGGCTGGTTGAGCCGCCCCGTCCGGCGGCGCACTTCGACGCCGGCCAGTACGGCCAGCAGTACGCCGATGAAGACGAACGCGTTGACCAGCCAGGTGGTGCCGAAGTAGAGGGCGAAGCCGATGACGCTCTTGGTCTCCAGAAGCATGAACGCGGCGCCGAGCAGGAACATGTCGGCGTAGCGGACGGTGCGCCGGACGCGGACTCCGGCGAGGCGCACCGACAGGACGGTGACCAGCAGGATGGCCCCGAGTGCGCCCAGGTAGAGGCTGGGGATGGTGCGCTGCAGAAGGTAGGGGAAGGGGTGGTCGTCGGTCGCGGGTTCCGGGACGGGGCCGCTGGCGTGCCAGGTCTTCGCGCAGGTCTGGTCGGCTGTGGTCCGGCCGGCCACGAAGACGGCTTTTCTGCCGCCGTATTCGGTCATGCAGGGGGCGTGTCCGAACACGGTGGTGAGATCACCGGCGAACCGGTCGATCAGCCAGTCTTTGCGGTAGTAGTTGTACATCGTGAACGCACCGTGCGGGGCCAGGTGTTCGTGCGCCGCCCGGAATGCCTCCCGGGTGAACAGATAGCTCTCCAGACGGAGATTGCTCGCGCCGGACACGAGCGTCAGTGAGTCCGGCAGCGCGAGGACGATCAGGTCGTAGCGCGCATCGGTCCGTTCGAGGAATGCGCGGCCGTCGTCGATATGGGTGTGCACCCTGGGGTCGTCGTACGGCTTTTCGGGATGCAGCCGCGCGCCGATCTCCCGCAGCTTCGGGTCGATTTCGACGGCGTCCACCCGCTTGGCCCCGTGGGCCAGCGCGACGGCCACGTCGTTGCCGTTGCCGGCGCCGATGACGAGGACCCTGCGGTAGGGGTTGCCGGGTGTCTCGCGGTACGGCTGTTCGTACGGCGAGCCCGCCTTCATCAGGACACTGAGCGGCGCGATGCTCTGGTGCGGGACGCCGTTGGCGGAGATCTTGTAGTCGCGGTTGCTGCTGCCGGCCGGCGGCCGCTTGACCTCGATCTTGTAGTACGGCGACCAGGAGATGCCCGGCGCCGCCGATTCGAAGGCCAGGACCGCCACCATCGCGGTGAGCGGTACGGCGTAGCGCACGCTGTTGTGTCGTCCGCCGAGCACGAGCATGGCCAGTCC
The DNA here is from genome assembly GCF_040654355.1 of Streptomyces sp. NPDC050704. Lineage (NCBI taxonomy): Bacteria > Bacillati > Actinomycetota > Actinomycetes > Kitasatosporales > Streptomycetaceae > Streptomyces > Streptomyces sp. NPDC050704. Next base: position 9,048 of record NZ_JBFAHW010000056.1, read on the forward strand.
GGCGATGACTCCCCAGGCGACCGAGGGGGCGCTCAGCCAGGACAGCAGGGCGAACGCCACGGACCCGGTGAGGGCGCCGAGGAGGTCGTACTGGTACGCCTCCAGGGACGGCAGCTGCCGGAACAGGTCCGCGGTGATCTTGCCGATGGCCGTCATGACGACAGCGGCCAGCAGGAACAGGACCGGCAGGGTGACCCACTCCGGCAGTCCCGTGGTTTTCACGGCGGTGAAGTAGATGACCTCACCGCTGGTCTGCTGCACCTGGACCGGGAATTCCCGTACCAGGACGACGAGGACGGTCAGCGGGACGGGCGCCCAGCGTTTCAGCCATTGCCCTCGGTCGGCGGGAATGAGGAACCCGAGACCGATACCGAGGAACGAGCCGAGGAGAATGAAGTTCGAGAAGTAACTCAGATGGACGATGTTGGCGCCCGTCCAGCGGATCAGGGCCAATTCGACGAACAGCATGGTCGCGCTGGCCAACAGCAGTTTTCCGCGGATTTCCCGGACACCGGCACCGGCGCGACATTTCATGTCCCGAAAGGTCCCACTTTCGCCGCGAGGAGTCGAGTACCCGCGTGTCCGGCTCGGTGGGGAGGGGTGAGGGAGGGGGAACCGGAGGGCGCGGTGACCTCAGGACGGCTCCGGCTGCCAGCCCAGTGCCCGTGAGATGCCGCGCGCCGCGAGCCGCACCGCCGGGATCAACGCCGGTGTCTGGGCGTCGCGTTCGGGCACCACGACCGAGACGGCAGCGACCACCGAGCCGCCCGCCCCGCGCACCGGCGCGGCCACCGACAGGGCGTCGTCGGTGACCTGACGGCTGCTCACCGCCACGCCGGAGCGCCGGACTTCGGCGAGTACGCGGCGCAGGGCGGCCGGGTCCGTGATGGTGTGCGGGGTGAAGGAGGCGAGCGGCTCGGCGCAGTACGCCTCCTGGACGCCGGACTCGCAGTGCGCGAGCAGCGCGAGGCCCACCCCGGTGGCGTGCAGGGGCCAGCGGGCGCCTATCCGGATGTGGACGCCGACCGCCGAACGCCCGGAGATCCACTCGATGTAGACGACCTCGGAGCCGTCGCGGACCGCCAACTGCACGTTCTCGTGCGTGGCTTCGTACAGGTCCTCCAGGTACGGCAGCGCGATCTGGCGGAGGGCCAGGCCCCGGGGGGAGAGTGCCGCGATCTCCCACAGCCGCAGGCCCACGTGGTAGACGCCGGACGCGTCGCGCTCCAGGGCGCCCCAGTCGCTGAGCGCGCCCACGAGCCGGTGTGCGGTGGTGAGGGTGAGGCCGGCCCGGCGGCTGATGTCCGTGAGGGAGAGCGCCGGGTGGTCGTGGTCGAAGGCGGCGAGCACGGCGAGGAGCCGGTCGGGCGCCGAGCGCGCGGACTGGGGCGGAACGGCGTCTGCGGTCATGGGCATGGCGTCAGTTCCATTCCACTCCACTCGATTCAACTCAACTCAACTCAGCTCAGTTCGGCTTCGGCGACCCGTTGCAGGAGCCCGTGCAGTACGTCCCGCTCGGCGGGGTCGAGGGGCTGGAGCAGATCATTTGTCACCCGCAGGCCGGCCTCGTCGGTGTCGCGCAGGAAGACCCGGCCGTCCTTGGTGAGGACCACGATGCGGCTGCGGCGGTCGTCGGGGGAGGGGCGGCGCTCGGCGAAACCCAGCTTCTCCAGGTCGTCGACCAGGCCGACGATCGCGCTCGGGTCGTATCCCAGCTGTGAGCTCAGCTCGCGCTGGAGGGCGCCCTCGGAGGTGGCCAGGAACCGCAGGAGCGCGTAGTGGCGCAGCCGCAGCCCCGACTCCTGGAGGAACGTGTTGAACAGCTGCCCGGAGCGCAGGCCCAGCCGGTACAGCAGATAGCCGGTGTCCGCGTGCAGTCCGCGCATCCACGGCTCCTGGTCGTCGATGGGGACAGGGCCCACGGCGTTCTCCGTGGCGTGCTGCTGGCCTGCGATGACGGGCTCCCTGGGCCGGGCCCCGGGCGGGGCGGTGCGTACGTACTGAGCACAGCATGACGCACGGACCGGGCAGCAACAACTATTGACGTCAACAATTATTGTCCTTAGCTTCTATCTCGTAGTCGCAGCTCGGCTCTCGGAGCCGCGCCATCCCAGCGTTGAAGGGACCCCCCTCGTGCCCAGCATCGATCTCACCGGCAAGGTCGCCGTCGTCACCGGCTCGGGCCGTGGCCTCGGCCTGGCCTATGCGCACGCTCTCGCCGCCGCCGGCGCCTCCGTGGTCGTCAACGACGTGGACGAGGCCGTCGCCGAGCAGGCCGTCAAGGCGATCACCCAGGCGGGCGGCGCCGCCGTGGCCGAGGTGGTCCCGGTCGGTACCAGCGAGGCCGCCGACCGGCTGGTCAACCGTGCGGTGGCGGAGTTCGGCCGCCTCGACATCCTGGTCACCAACGCGGGCATCCTGCGCGACAAGGTGCTGTGGAAGATGTCCGACGACGACTTCGACGCGGTGATCACCACCCACCTCAAGGGCACCTTCACCTGCGCCCGCGCCGCCGCCGTGCGCATGCGCGAGCAGGGCGAGGGCGGCACGCTGATCCTGGTCGGTTCCCCGGCCGGCCAGCGCGGCAACTTCGGCCAGACGAACTACTCCGCGGCGAAGGCCGGCATCGCCGCCTTCGCCCGTACCTGGTCGATGGAGCTCGGCCGCGCCGGCATCACCGTGAACGCGATCGTGCCGGTGGCGGCCACTGCGATGACCGAGACCATCCCGGCCTTCGCCCCCTACATCGAGGCCATGAAGCAGGGCGAGCCGCTGCCCGACTTCCTCCGCAAGGGCGAGGGCTTCGGCAGCCCCGAGGACTGCGCCGCCCTCGTCCCGTTCCTCGCCTCCGAGGCCGCCCGCGGGGTGACCGGCCAGGCCATCGGCATCGGCGGCGACAAGGTGACCCTGTGGTCCCACCCCCAGGAGATCAAGGCGGCGTACGCTGACGGTGGCTGGACCCCCGACGCCCTCGCCGAAGCCTGGCCGACCTCGCTGGGCGCCGAGCCGCAGACCGTCGGCGTCCCCGCCCCGAAGTTCCCGGAGGCGTAGACCATGACGAACCTCAACGTCGAGGAACTCGTCGCGATCGACGTCCACACCCACGCCGAGATCTCCTCCAAGGGCACGTCCTCGCTGGACGACGACCTGCACGACGCCTCCAGCGCCTACTTCAAGGTCGAGGGCAAGCGGAAGCCGACCCTGGAGGAGACGGCCGCGTACTACCGCGAGCGGAAGATGGCCGCCGTGATCTTCACGGTCGACGCCGAGTCCGCCACCGGCACCGAGCCCGTCCCGAACGAGGAGGTCGCCGAGGCGGCCGCCGCCAACCCGGACGTGCTGATCCCCTTCGCCTCCATCGACCCCTTCCGCGGCAGGGCCGGCGTCAAGCAGGCCCGCCGCCTGGTCGAGGAGTACGGGGTGAAGGGCTTCAAGTTCCACCCCAACATCCAGGGCTTCTTCCCCAACGACCGCTCGGTCGCGTACGAGCTGTACGAGGTGATCGAGGAGACCGGCACCATCGCGCTCTTCCACACCGGCCAGACCGGCATCGGCGTGGGCGTCCCGGGCGGCGGCGGAATCCGGCTGAAGTACAGCAACCCCCTGCACGTGGACGACGTTGCCGCCGACTTCCCGCACATGAAGATCATCCTGGCGCACCCGTCCTTCCCCTGGCAGGACGAGGCCCTCGCCGTGGCCACGCACAAGCCGGGCGTGCACATCGACCTCTCCGGCTGGTCCCCGAAGTACTTCCCGCCGCAGCTCGTGCAGTACGCGAACACGCTGCTCAAGGACAAGGTGCTGTTCGGCTCCGACTACCCGGTCCTCACCCCGGACCGCTGGCTGGCCGACTTCGCGAAGCTCCCCATCAAGGACGAGGTCAGGCCGAAGATCCTCAAGGAGAACGCGGCCCGCCTGCTCGGACTCACGAAGCCATAAGGGGCACCCCATGTGCGACGAAGGACAGGGGCACGGACATGCGCAATGAGGGACTGGGGTCGTGGCCCGCACGCCGGGCCCGCAAGACCCCGCAGCGCACCGCGCTGATCCACGGCGACACCACGGTCACGTACGCCGGACTGCACGAGCGCACCACCCGCCTCGCGCACGCCCTGCGCGCGGCCGGTGTCCGGCGCGGCGACCGGATCGGCTACCTCGGCCCGAACCACCCCTCCTATCTGGAGACGCTGTTCGCGGCGGGCACGCTCGGCGCGGTCTTCGTGCCGCTCAACACCCGCCTGGTCGGCCCCGAGATCGCCTACCAGTTGGCGGACTCGGGCGCGAAGGCCCTCGTGTACGCGCCGTCGTTCGCGGGGCTCGTCGCGGGACTGCCGGGCAACAGCGATGTGCGTACGTACATCGAAGTGGGCGCCGACTACGAGGGGTTGGTGGCCGGGGCGTCCGCCGAGCCGATCGACCAGCCGGTCACCGCCGACGACACCTGCATCATCATGTACACCTCGGGGACCACGGGCCGTCCCAAGGGCGCGATGCTCACACACGGCAATCTGACCTGGAACGCGGTCAACGTCCTCGTCGACCACGACCTGATCGCCGACGAACGCGCCCTGGTCTCAGCCCCGTTGTTCCACACGGCCGGGCTGAACATGCTCACCCTGCCGGTGCTGCTCAAGGGCGGTACGTGTGTCCTGGTCGAGGCCTTCGACCCGGCGGCCACCTTCGACCTGATCGAACGGCACCGGATCACCTTCATGTTCGGGGTGCCGACGATGTTCGACCAGGTGGCCCGCCATCCCCGCTGGGCCGCCGCCGACCTGTCCTCGCTGCGCATCCTCACCTGCGGCGGCTCGCCCGTGCCGACGCCGCTCATCGCCGCCTACCAGGAACGCGGGCTCACCTTCCTCCAGGGATACGGCATGACCGAGGCCTCACCCGGCACGCTCTTCCTGGACGCCGAACGCGCGGTCGACAAGGCGGGATCGGCGGGAGTGCCGCACTTCTTCAGCGACGTACGCGTCGTACGGCCCGACTTCACGCCGGTCGAGGTCGGCGAGACGGGCGAAGTGGTCGTGCGCGGGCCGCACGTCATGCCGGGGTACTGGGGGCTGCCCGACGAGACCGCCGCCGTGTTCAGCGACGGCTGGTTCCGCAGCGGGGACGCCGCCCGGATCGATGAGGACGGCTATGTCTTCATCGTCGACCGCATGAAGGACATGATCATCTCGGGCGGCGAGAACATCTACCCCGCCGAGATCGAGGACCAGCTTCTCGCCCACCCCGACATCGTCGAGTGCGCGGTCATCGGTGTCGCCGACGACAAGTGGGGCGAGGTGCCGCGCGCGGTCGTCGTGCCCCGCGAGGGCGCCGGTCTCGACCCCGACGAGGTCCTCGCGTCGCTGGCCGGACGCCTCGCCAAGTACAAGATCCCGAAGTCGGTGGTGGTCGCGGACGAGCTGCCGCGTACGGCCTCCGGCAAGCTCCTCAAGGCCCGGGTCCGCACGCGGTACGGCACCAGCTCTTAGCCCCGGCTCCGAGCTCCGACTCTTAGCCTCAACTCCCATCTAAGGAACGCCACATGAGCATCACCGTCAACGGCATCGACGACCTCAAGAAGCTCGCCGGCAGCGACCTCGGCACCAGCGAGTGGATCGACGTCACGCAGGAGCGGATCAACACGTTCGCCGATGCCACGGGGGATCACCAGTGGATCCATGTCGACGAAGCGAGGGCCAAGGAGGGGCCGTTCGGGGCGCCCATCGCCCACGGGTATCTGACCCTGTCCCTCTTCATTCCGCTGTTCACCGAGCTGCTGGACGTGCAGGGTGTCACGACCAAGGTCAACTACGGGCTGAACAAGGTGCGTTTCCCCTCGCCTGTGAAGGTTGGCTCCCGCATCCGGCTTGTTGCGAAGCTGGCGGAGGTGGAGGACGTGAAGGGCGGCGTGCAGGTCACGGTCGACGGCACGATCGAGGTGGAGGGCGCGCCCAAGCCGGCGGCTGTTTTGCAGAGCCTGTCCCGCTTCTACGCGTAAGCGCCCCGCTGGGTGGCGCCGATTTTGGCTGCGGGTTCGGTGTGGCTGGTCGCGCCCCGCGGCGGAGCCGCAAATGTCACAGCCCCGCGCCCCTTACGGGGCCCGTACCGGGACCAGGTCGAGGAGGCGTTCTGCTGACTCCCGTGCCAGTGGGGTCAGGCGGTCGTAGACCGTTCTGAACGTCTTCTCGGCCTGTTCGGCGGGCCAGTTGTCGGGTAGGTGCTTGACCGGTAGGCGGGGGTCCTGGCGGATTACCTGGAGCCACTGGGTCGACAGGCGCAAGCGCAGTGCGAGGGCCTCGTCGGGCTCGGGTGACGTCGTCTCCCAGTGCTGCCAGCCGCGCACGAACGCCTCGTAGCGTGCGGCCAGTTCACCCAGTTCCCAGGTGTCCTCGATCATCGCGCCGATGTCCATGCCCGCGTCCGCGTGGGCACGGAAGACCTTCACATGGGCGGACAGGCCGAGCTCGGCGACGAGCGTGGACACGTCGACCTCGCCGGGCGCGATCCACAGTCCGCCGAACAGCGGGCCGAAGCCCGTCCACGTCAACTGCGCGCGTAGATCGTGCCGTTGGCGCTGCCAGGACTCGGGCAGTGAGAAGCCGAGCAGCGTCCAGGTGCCGTCCCAGTGGCGGTTGACCGCCCCTGCCTCCCAGATCCGCTGCTCGCCGTCCCGCAGCACGGCCTCCGAGCGGTCGGTCAGTCCGAAGTACATGCGCCGCCCCTCGCGCTGCCGCCGCAGCAGGCCGCGGCCCACCATGCGGGTCAGCGTCGAGCGGGTCGCGTGTTCGCCGACGCCCGCGCGCCCGAAGACGTCGATGACGCTCCCGGAGTACACGCAGACGTCACGGCCCAGCACCTGGTCGCCCAGGAACGACAGCATGAGGGACTGGGGTCGCAGCGCCTCGTCAGTGGTCACCGTGGTCACCCGGCCCACGGTACGCCAGGCCGATCAGCTTGTGACCAGGAGGTACGGGCTCACGTGCCGCTCCCGTACCTCCCTCACCGGCCTCGCCCGCACCGGCCTCCCGGCTTCTCAGTGGCTTCCCGCCACCTCCACGAAAACGGGGTTCGAGTAGAACCAGGTGTCGATCCACGGGTCACCGTTCCCGGGCTCGTGCGCGATCGGCCCGTGGGGGTCGATCGAGGCGCCCAGATATCCGGCGCCGTGCCGGTTGCCGTCGCTGCCGCGCAGTCGCACGTAGAAGGACTCCTCGCCGGCGACCAGCGGAATGCGCAGGGTGTACGTGCCCTTGCGGCCGGACACGTCCGCCGTGTGCACGACCTTGGTGTCGGGCGCACGCCAGTCGTCCCGGTCGGCGGCCGGTCCGCGTACCGCGCCGCGGATCACGTCGACGTGGGCGAGCTCGGGCAGGATGTCGTGCGGGTTGGGGCGCGAGGCCGTGGTCACGGTCACGTTCAGAGTGAGCTTGTCCCCGGGGCGCACGCGCAGGCGGCCGCCCAGCGTCACACCCGGGCCGAAGTCCCGGGACCGCTTCAGCCGTACGTCGAGACCGTCGAGCAGATGCCCGTGGTCGAGCCAGACCCGGCCGGCGCGCAGGCCTGCCATCACCGAGCGGTAGCCGTAGCGGGTCACGCCCACGTGGGTGCGGCTGAACTGGCCGGGCCAGAAGTCGCCGCCCGGCTGCGGTTCGGTGGTGTTCACCGGGTCGGGCAGCCGGCCGGTGTTGTCGAAGGTCTGGCCGGGCAGCCAGTCGCCGTTCTTCCAGGTGTCGAACACCACCCGGTGCACATCGGAGTTGGTGGTGATCGTGAAGAGCTTCCCCTCGGCGAGCATGGCGTCCCACATGCCGCCGACGGTGGCCGTCATCCAGTCGAAACCGCCGTAGGTGAGATACCCGTCCGCGGGGTAACCGGGCCAGGAGTTCTCCGAGGGCTTGTTCTCGTACTCGCCGCGGATCGACGTCGGACCGCGCCAGCCGGGGATGCCGCCGCCCTGCGCACCGGGCGCGCCCTCCATGCCGACCATGATCTCGGGGGCCGCGTCACGCCAGCCCCGCATCTCGTGCGGGGAGTCGATACCCAGGCGGGACGGGTGGTTGGCGAAGACCAGCACGTCGTCGACGTACCCGGTACGGCGCTGCTCGGCGAGCCACTTGATGGCCTTGACGGCGTGTGCCTCGTTGCGGGGGGTGTCCGGGTGGTTCGGGCCGCCCGCCGTGTAGTTGAGCAGCTTGCCGTCGTAGGCCAGCTCGAACCGGGTGAGCAGGTCCACCTCGTGCGGACCCGGCGCCGCGAAGATCGTGCAGTGCTCGGCACCCGGGATGTACCACTCCAGGCCCTGGAAGATCAGCTGGCGCGGGTTCGCGGCGCGTGCCTTGAGGATCTCCTCGTGCTCCATCTTCGCCCCGTACTGGGCGTGTCCGAAGTTGGAGTGCTCGTTGAAGACCATCCAGTCGAGGCCGTAGTCGGCGGCGCCCTGGGCGATCTGGTCGAACGTGTACTTGGCGTCGTGGCTGTAGACGGAGTGGACGTGGTGGTCGCCGACGAGGTAGGCGAGCCGCGGGTCGTTGCCGCCGAGGTGCCTGCCGCTCGCGGCCGCGGGCGCGGCGAGCGGGCCGACGGCGAATGCGGCGCCGAACAGGCCCGCGCGGCGCATGAGTTGGCGTCTGGAGACGCCCTGCGGATCGAGCGCGGTGGGAGGCACGAACGGATCGGCCCAGTCGGGCAGTTGCTGCTCTGGCATGGTCTCTTTCACGTTTCTTGTCGTGCTGCCGGCGGTATCTGGGATGGCAGCGGTGTCAGTGGTTCATGAAGGAGGTGACAGGCAGGGCGCGTTCGACGATGCGTACATCCCCGAGCCGCCCGTGCAGGATCTGGTCGATCTTTCCGCCGTACTCGTAGCCGCCGAGCAGCCACGGCAGCCCGACCGAGGTGAGTCCCACCGAGCGCGCGGTGGGATTGCGGGCGACGGGACAGCCCTGGACGTACAGCGTGGTGTGCGAGCCGTCGTTGACGACGGCGACGTGCCACCACACCTCCGTCCGCGTCTCGTCGCCCCAGTTGGTGGCGATGCCCTCCTGGTTGAGCGGCCGTACCGCCCACTGCGGGCCTGGCCCCTCCGACAGCGACAGCGTGGCGAGCGGCTCGTCCGGGTCGTCCGCCGTCTTGCCCGCGGCCCCGCCCGTACCGGTGCGGCTGACCAGCCCCGCCCAGGCGTTGCGGGACGGGTCCCAGTCGGCGGGCAGCTGGTAGAAGGCCTCGATGGTGTAACCACGGCTGAACGTCGCCGAGTTGAGCGGCGCCTTCTCGACCGTCCGCAGATAGGAGCCCCGCAGCGGTGACTTGTCGCCGTGGAAGAACAGGCTGCCGTGCCCCGGCTGGTCGGGGTGGTGCCCCGACGACCAGGTCAGGGAGCTGTCGCCGACCTTGACCACGGTCAGGTCGTTGCCGCGCCCCGACAGGTCGCGGACCATGCCGTCCATGGCCGCGCCCTCTTCGTGCCCGTCGAAACGCCAGTACGCGACGGTGCCCCGCACCAGCATCTTGGAGGCGGGCCGGGAAGGCCGCGCAGGCACCGGAGCGAAGCCCGAGAAGCGCTTCTCGAAGTCGACGGCCACCGAGAACCGGTCGTCGGGGCCGGACAGTTCGATCTCCTGCCGCTCCAGCTCGTTGAGGCCGTCGCCCGCCCGGCCCAGGATCCACGGGGAGATCGTCTCGACGTCGATGGTGTCGCGGTCGAGGTCGAACCGGTACAGGCGGATCATCGCAGCGCCGCCGTAGTAACGGTTCTGATAGTTCGTCAGGTGCAGATGGACGTCGTTCCCGGCCGCGTTCTTGCGGACGGCGCGTCCCGCCGGCCAGTTGTGCCCGTTGATCGTGAGGAAGATCTGGTCGTGCTTCTTGACCAGCCGGTCCCAGAGCTGCTGTCCGTACGCGGACAGGACGTCGTCCTCGTAGAGCAGTTCATGGGTGGTGAGGATGACGGGGGTCTTCGGGTGCGCCGCGATGACGTCCTCGGCCCACGCGTAGCCCTTGTCCGACAGCCGCCAGTCCAGGGCGAGCACGAGCCACTCCCGGCCGCCCGCCTTGAAGAGGTGGAAGGTGTTGTAGCCGTCGGGCGAGGCGCCGCCGAAGGTGGACTTGTCCTTGAACCGCTGCGGGCCGAAGGCCTCCAGGTACGGGGTCGAACCCCGCTGGTCGGTGGTGGACGACCGGACGTCGTGGTTGCCCGCGAGCACGCTGTACCCCACGCCCCGCCGGTCGAGCAGCTCGAACGCCTTGCTCGCCGCGGACATCTCGGCCTGCGCGCCGTTCTCGGTGAGGTCGCCCAGGTGCGAGAGGAAGACGATGTTCTCGTCCTTGCCCTGCTCCAGGATGTAGCGCAGCGACGCCTCGATCGGGGCGGGGTTGATGCTCGGCCCGTCGAAGAGGTACTGCGTGTCGGGCATCACGACGAACGTGAAGCGGCGGCTCTTGGAGTCGGGTTTCCAGCGGGCCTTAGAGGCGGGCGACGCCTGTGGTGATGCCTGCGCCGTGACGGTCGGCAGTGCGACCGCCGCCGTGGCCGCACCGATCAGCGCGGTCGCCCGCAGGAAGTTCCGTCTGCCGGCGCCGGCCTGTTCGGCCTCGGCCGCCGGGTCGTGCTCATGCGAAGTGCACACGTCTGCTCCGTGAAGTGGGATGCGCGAAAGGGCGTGATGGGGGGGGCGGCGTGATGAGGGGGCGGCCGTCGAAGGGGTCGGGTAACCGGGTCAGAGCACGCGCAGCGTCCACGCCCAGTGGTGGGTGCCCGGCGCGACGAGGTACCGCGCCGAGGTGTCGGGCCCGCACGACGCCGTGCCAAGACCCCGGTGCGCGGTGTCGATGTGCACGACACAGCCGGCCCGCGGCACCAGCTCGTCATGGTGCGCGACGGCGGCCAGGTCCTCGGCCCGGTACCGGTTGACGGAAACCTGGCCCGGCGCCCCGAGCTCCACGGTCAGCCCCGTGGCATCCGGCGCCGACAGCGTGAACCGGCGCACACCGTGCCGGCCGCCGCTCTCCTGCGGCCGTAGATAGGGAGTGAACAGCTCGTCCACGGCGAGCGAGTGGTGCCCGACGGGCGCGCCCGCGCTCCGGTCCGGGTAGGACTCCCAGGGCCCCTGCCCGTACCACTCCAGGACGTCGAGCCCGGCGACCGTCTCGAAGACCGTGCCGACCCTCGCCACGTCGTCGAGCCCGTCCGGCAGCTCGGCCGACTCCTCGACCCGGAGGCCGCCCGCGACCGGCGTGAACACCTGCTCGTGGCGGACGGGCCCGGCCCCGGTCGCGTACTCGGCGAGCACGATGGTCCGGGTGCCGTCCTGCCGTACGTCCACGACCTTGCGTACGAGCGCGTCGAGCCCCCAGTCGCGCCAGCGGGCCGCCATACCGCCGATGTCGTCGTTGTCGGTGGGCGCCCGCCACAGCGAGAGCACCGGCGCGGACGTGAGCAGCGGATGGACCAGCAGCGCGTCCCCGTCCACCGTGACAGCGGGACCGGAGGCAGGTTCAGGAGACACTTCGGCGGCCGCCGCCCGCAGCAGGACCTGCGGCAGACACACCTCCGTGCCGCGCGGCGCCCACGCCTCGTCGTCCGCCGTGGTGACCCGCAGCGTCAGCCAGGCCTCGCTCCCGGAAAGCTCGGAAGACCCAGGAGCCTCGGGAAGGGGGAACGGCAGCGGCACCGCCGCCGACTCACCGGGGAGTACGTCCGGCAGCTCGGCCGGCACCGTCTGGGTACCGCCGTCCGCGCGCACCAGGTGCCACTCGGCGGCCAGCCACTCCAGGCCGCGAAAGTGCTGCTTGTTGTGGACGAGGAGAACGTCCTGGTCATACGTCAGCCGCACCGGGGCCGCGATCTCACGGTGCTCGTACATCACGGGCTTCGGAGTGCGGTCCGGGAACACCACACCGTCGGCGATGAACGCCCCGTCGTGGATCGTCTCGCCGAAGTCGCCGCCGTACGCCCAGCGGAGGCCGGGCCCGGCGACACCGTTGTCATACCGCCCCACGCCTTCGCGTCCGGCCGGTCTTGCGTCGTTCACACGCTGGAGAATGCCGTGGTCCCAGAACTCCCAGATGAAACCGCCCTGAAGTCCCGGGGTTGACTCGATGGCGGCCCAGGTGTCGGCCAGCGTGCCGTTGCTGTTGCCCATCGCGTGCGAGTACTCGCACTGGATGAGCGGCTTGGTCTGCGTCCCGGACAGGGCGTGCGCGACACAGTCCTCGATCGGCGCGTACATCGGGCAGGCGATGTCGGACGCGAGCGAGAGGTCGGCCCAGTCGAGCTTGGCCGCGCCCTCGTACTGGATCGGGCGGGTCGGGTCGTGGCGGCGTACCCAGCCCGCCGCCGCGTCGTGGTTCGCGCCGTAGTCGGACTCGTTGCCGAGCGACCAGATGATGATCGACGGGTGGTTCTTGTCACGCAGGACCATGCGTGAGACCCGGTCCACGAAGGCGCCCAGGTAGCGGGGGTCGTCGGCGATCTCGTGGGCGTGGTCGTGCGACTCGATGTTCGCCTCGTCCACGACGTAGAAGCCCAGCTCGTCGGCGAGGTCGTACAGCGCGGGGTCGTTCGGGTAGTGAGAGGTGCGGATCGCGTTGAAGCCGAAGCGCTTGAGGACGACCAGGTCCGCGCGCATGTCGTCCGGCGTGACCGTGCGCCCGGTGAGGGGGTGGAAGTCGTGCCGGTTCACGCCCCGGATGTAGACGCGCTCACCGTTGAGGAGCAGGTCCCGGCCGCGGATCTCGACGTCCCGGAAACCGACGCGGTGGTGCGAGGTGTCGGCGACCGAGCCGTCGGCGCGGTGCAGCCGCACGGTCAGTGAGTACAGCTCGGGTGTCTCGGCGGTCCACGGGCGCACGTCCCGTACGGTCGTCCGCAGCCGGGCCTCGCCGAGGAAGTCCGAGACCCGCTCGTCCTCGGCGTTGAGACGGTCGAACTCGGTGTCCTGGACGAGGAGTTGGCCGTCCAGCGCCCCGGTGACGTACCAGCCGTCCGGCAGCGGACCCGCCTCGTCCCGCACCTGGCAGTCGACCCGCAGCGACCCGTCCCGCCGCGCCCGTACGGTCACGTCCGCCAGATGCAGCGGGTCGGTGGCGTACAGCAGCACCGAGCGGGTGATGCCCGCGTGCCACCACTGGTCCTGGTCCTCGATGTGCGAGGCGTCGGACCACTTGACGACGGTGAACCGCACGGTGGCGGGATCTCCGGGGCGTACGACGTCGGACAGGTCGAACTCGGCCGCCAGATGCGAGTCCTTGGAGACGCCGACCGGATGGCCGTTCACATGGACGAGCAGCACGCTCTCGGCGGCGCCCACCTGGAGCACGATCCGGCGGCCGGCCCACTCGGCGGGGATGTCCACGGAACGCTCGTATATGCCCGTCGGGTTCGCGGCGGGCGAGGCGGGCGGGAACTCGCCCCACGGCATCTGCACGTTGGTGTACTGCGGCAGGTCGTCGGCGCTCTGCATCGTCCAGGCGCCCGGCACCTCGATCCGCGTCCACTCGCCCGAGCAGCCGACGGGCGAGGAGAGCAGCTGGAAGTGCCAGGAGCCGTCGAGGGACAGCGCGCCGGCCCGCCGGTCGACCGCGTTCATCCGCAGCCGCCCCCAGGAGGTCACCTCCGGTGCCTCCCAGGGGCGCAGGGCGATCAGGTGATCGCGTCGCATCAGCGGATGGCCCCCTTGCCGAGGTCGCCGATGATCTGCTTGGCGCCGATCGCGAAGACGATCAGCAGCGGGATCAGGGCGAGCAGGGCGCCGGTCATGACCATCCCGTAGTCGGTCGTGCCGTGGACGCCGTTGAGCTGGGACAGTGCGACCTGGAGGGTCACGTTGTCCGGGTTGGTGAGGGCGATCAGCGGCCAGGCGTAGTCGTTCCACTGGCCCATGAAGGTGAAGATGCCGAGGAAGGCCAGACCGGGGCGGACCACGGGGAGCGCCACGTGCCAGTACTGGCGCAGGAAGCTCGCTCCGTCGATCTTCGAGGCGTCGAGCAGTTCGTCGTGGATCGCGCTCTTCATGTACTGGCGCATCCAGAAGATGCCGAACGCGTTGGCCGCGGCCGGGACGATCAGCGCGGTCATCGAGCCGATCCAGCCCAGCTTCGCCATGATCACGAACTGCGGGATGGCCTGGAGCTGCGCGGGGACCATGAAGATCGCCATCATCAGCACGAACAGCATCCGGCGGCCGGGGAACCGGAACTTGGCGAAGACGAAGGCGGCCAGCGAGTCGAAGAACAGGACGAGGAACGTCACCGAGACGGCGACGAGCAGGGAGTTGAACATCGACCCGAAGAAGTCGATGTTGTCGAAGAGGTTGCGGACGTTCTCCAGGAAGTGCGTGCCCGGCAGCAGCTTCGGCGGGTAGGAGAAGATCTCGGTCGACGAGTGCGTCGACATGATCACGGCCCAGTAGAACGGGAAGACCGAGAGCAGCAGGCCGAAGATCAGGGTGACATGGAGCGCGATGCCCCTGCGCTGGTCGCCCTTGATGCCACGGCCCTCACGTGTGCCGAATTTGATGGATGCCATGGTGACGGGGCCCCCTAGTCTTCGCCCCGGCGCTGTACCAGGCGCCAGTTGATGATCGAGAAGATGATGACGACGAGGAAGATGCCCCACGCCACGGCGGCGCCGTAGCCGAAGTCGTTGTTGTCGAAGGTCTGCTGGAAGAAGTAGAGGACCATGGTCTGGCCGGAGTGGCCCGGACCGCCCGCGAACGACGAGTTGTTGTCGGTGGTCTGCAGCAGCACCTGTGGCTCGGAGAACGTCTGCAGTCCGGTGACCGTCGAGATGACGAGCACGAAGAGCAGCACCGGGCGCATCATCGGCAGGGTGATCCGGAAGAAGGTCTGCACGGGCCCGGCGCCGTCCATGCGCGCCGCCTCGTACAGCTCGCCGGGGATCGTCTGCAGGCCGGCCAGGAAGATGATCGCGTTGTAGCCGGTCCACTGCCAGGTCATGAGCGTGGCGATGGCGACCCTGATGCCCCAGGGTGTGTTCAGCCACGCCACCTGGTCCAGTCCGACCGCCTCCAACAGGGCGTTCATCAGGCCGAAGTTGGTGGAGAAGACCGAGCCGAAGATGATCGCGACCGCCACGATCGAGGTGACGTTCGGCAGGAAGAAGGCGAAGCGGTAGACGTTCTTGAAGCGGACCGCCGAGTTGAGCATCACGGCCGTGACCATCGCCAGGAAGATCATGGGGAGGGTGGCCAGTGCCCAGATGATGAGCGTGGTCCCGATCGAGTCCCAGAACTGGCTGTCCGAGATCAGATAGCGGTACTGCGAAAGCCCCGCGAACTCCATCGAGCCCAGGCCGTCCCAGCGGTGGAACGACAGGTACAGCGAGAAGCCGACCGGGATCAGGCCGAAGGCCAGGAACAGCAGATAGAAGGGGGAGATGGCGGCGTACAGCCGCCAGTAGCTCAGGATGCCCTTCTTGGGATGGACGGCAGGTGGCTCGGCCAGCGGCGGCGGAGGCGTGTCCAGCACAGGTGCGGTAGCCATCAGTACGTCACCCCCAGGTGGTCTGCGATACGCCGGCACTTCCTCATGGCGTCCTTCCAGGCCTGCTCCGGGTCCTTGCCGAGTACGGAGAAGTTCTTCAGCTCGTCGTCGATCGGGGTCTTCAGCGCGATGTCGAACGGGCTGTTGTAGGCGATGGGGATCTTCTCCGCCGCCGGACCGAAGACGTCCATGGTGATCTGGTCGCCGAAGAAGGGGTCGGGCTCGCGCAGCTTCTTCAGGTCGTACGAGGCCGGAGTCGACGGGAAGAGCACCGAGTCGACGAAGCCCTGCGCCTGGTTCTCGGCGTCGAGCATCCAGGTGATCATCTCGAAGGCCTTCTCCGGCTCCCGGCAGGCCTTGGTGATCGCCAGGAACGAGCCGCCGATGTTCGAAGGCCCGCCCGGACAGTTCGCCACCCGCCACTTGCCCTTGGTCTTCGGCGTGTTGAGCTTGATGTCGCCGGCCGCCCAGGAGGCGTTCAGCTGACTGGGCAGCAGGCCGCGCTCGGTGGCCGAGATGTTGTCGGGCGTACCGTTGATGATCTTCGAGACCAGCCCGCGGCGGGTGGCCTCGACGGCCCGGTCCCAGGCGCTGCGCACATGCTCCTGGTCGCCGATGAAGTGCTTGTCCTTGTCGACCCACCGCTTGGTCGACTGGTTGACCGAGATGCCGTAGATGCTGAGGGCGTCCGTGAGGATGAACGAACCGGGGACCCGCTTCTTGAGCTGCTCACCGGCGGCCATGAACTTCTCCCAGGTGTCCAGCTCCCTGGAGACGTCGGCCGGCTCGTACGGCAGCCCGGCCTTCTCGAAGGTGGCCGGCTGGTAGTAGTGCGCGACCGGACCGCAGTCGATCGGGAAACCGACCATCGAGCCGTCGTTGGCGATGCCCTGGTCCCACTTCCAGGGCAGATACCGGTCCTTGAGCTTCTCGGCACCGAGCGTGCGCAGGTCCACGAACTGGTCGGCGTTCGGCAGGTACTGGGCCATGTCCTCGCCCTTGAGCCCGGCGATGTCCGGGATGTGGGCACGCCCGGTCATCGTGGTCATCAGCTTCGAGCGGTAGTAACCGCCGATCTGGATGGCCTGGAGATTGACCGCGCTGTCGTAACGGGCCTTGGCGTCCTGGACGACTTTGGGGCTCAGCCCGCCGCTCCAGTACCACAACACCATGTTCCGCCCGGTCGAGCCGGTCGGAACGGCGCAGCCGGTGGCCAGGCCACCCAGCGCCGTGGCGGCCGTACCGGCCAGGCCTGCGCGCAGCAGGCCCCTTCGTGAGAGCCGCACAGCTCCCACCGCCTTTCGGATCTTTTCGGTCTTCGCGTATGACAGGTCATTGGGGGGTGCTCGGTGGACGGGCGCTGTCGGGAGGAGTCACGGGTGCGTACCGGACGGGTGGGCCCGGGTCCGCCGGGATGCGGTCGGCCAGGAAGCCGTACGCACGCCGCAGTTCCGGGTCCCGGACCGTCTGCCACCACCGGTGGATGCCGTACCAGCCGGGTGCGGCCAGCGCCCCGCCGTGCCGCTGCACGGAGAGTCCGGCCGCCAGCCCCGCGAAGCGCAGCCGCTCCTCCAGGGGCCAGCCGCCGAGCGAGGCCGCGACGAAACTCGCGCCGAAGACGTCTCCGGCACCCGTCGCGTCCAGCACGTCGATGTCCAGGGCGGGTACGTCCGCGTACTCGCCCGTCGTCTGGTCGACGGCCACCGCGCCGTCGCCGCCCCGGGTGACCACGGCCACCGGGACCAGCTCGGAGAGCTTGCCCAGCGCGTCGGCCGCGGTGTCGGTGCGGGTGTAGGCCCTCGCCTCGGTCTCGTTCGGGAGGAAGGCGTGGCAGAGGGCGAGCTGGTCGAGGAGGGCCGAGGACCACTGCTGGGTGGGGTCCCAGCCGACGTCCGCGTAGATCTTCGTGCCGTTCGCCGCCGCCTTGGCGAGCCACTCGCGCGGTTCGGCCTCGATGTGCACGAGGGCCGTGCGCGCGGCGGGCGGGTGGCCCATCAGCGCGTCCTGCGAGTACGGGGGTTCCTGGCCGTGGGTGACCAGGGCCCGGTCGTGGCCGTACGCGAGCGAGACGGTGACCGGGGTGTGCCAGCCGTCCGCCGTACGGGAGAGCGAGAGGTCGATGTGCTCCTGGCCGGCGAGGACGTCACGGCAGTACGCACCGTAGTGGTCGTCTCCGAACACCGTGGCCAGGGATGTCTTCAGGCCGTACCGGGCAGCGGCCACGGCCAGGTTCGCGATCCCGCCGGGGCTGCTGCCCATCCCTTCGGTCCAGATCTCCTCGCCGGGGGTCGGCGGCTTGCCCAGACCGGTCAGGACGAGGTCGTAGAAGAGCAGCCCGGTCAGCAGCACATCCGGCCGCGCTTCGGGCCGTTCGTCATCCACGAGCACATCCTCTCGTCAAAACTCTTCATTTTCGTGGACAGGATCGTGCGCGTCTCCGGCCGATTTGGCAAGAGTCGAGCAGAACTGCGCATAGAAATGATTGGCAATGACGAGTACTGTTCACGTCGTGCTGGCAGAGCGACGACATCAACTCATCCTGCGGGCCCTGCGCTCCGGCGGCCCCGCGGCCGTGACCGACCTCTCGGAGCAGCTGGGTGTGAGCCCCGCCACAGTCCGGCGTGACCTTCTGAAGCTGGAGGAGGAAGGCCTGCTCACCCGCGTGCACGGCGGGGCGGTCGCCGAGGAGGGCGACCAGCCCTTCGCCGAGGTCGCCGAGGTGCGCGTGGCACAGAAGGACGCCATAGCCGAGCGGGCCGCCGCGATGGTCGAGGACGGCCAGTCGGTGCTGCTCGACATCGGCACCACCGCGTACCGGCTGGCCCGGCAGCTGCACGGCCGCCGGATCACCGTGATCACCAGCAACCTGGTGGTCTACGAGGAGCTGGTGGACGACGAGGGCATCGAGCTGGTGCTGCTCGGCGGCATGGTCCGCCGCGAGTACCGCTCCCTGGTCGGATTCCTCACCGAGGACAATCTGCGCCAGCTGCACGCGGACTGGCTCTTCCTGGGCACCAGTGGAATGCGGCCGGGCGGGCAGGTGATGGACACGACCGTCGTCGAGGTGCCCGTGAAGCGGGCCATGATCAAGGCGGCCGACAAGGTCGTGCTGCTCGCCGACAGCGCCAAGTTCCCGGGCACGGGGATGGCGAAGGTCTGCGGTCCCGAGGAACTGGACGTGGTGGTGACCAACGGACCGGTGGACGCCGGGACGCGGTCCGCCCTGGAAGAGGCGGGTGTGCGCGTGGTGCTGACGTGAGCGGCGTGCGCGCCGGCGCGAGGACCTCGATGACCGTGAGGACCCCGATGAACATCGAAAGGGCAGTTGCGTGAAGCTGACGATTCTGGGCGGCGGCGGATTCCGGGTACCGCTCGTGTACGGGGCGCTCCTCGGGGACCATGCCGAGGGCCGCGTCACCGAAGTCGTGCTGCACGATCTGGACGCGGGGCGGCTGTCGGCCGTGGCCCGCGTCCTCACCGAGCAGGCGGCCGGGGTGCCGGACGCGCCCGCTGTGACCGCCACCACCGACCTGGACGAGGCGCTGCGCGGTGCCGACTTCATCTTCTCCGCGATCCGCGTCGGCGGTCTCGAAGGCCGTGCGGCGGACGAGCGGGTCGCCCTCGACCAGGGCGTCCTCGGCCAGGAGACGGTCGGCGCCGGAGGCATCGCGTACGGCCTGCGCACGGTTCCGGTCGCCGTCGACATCGCGCGACGGGTGGCCCGCCTGGCGCCCGACGCCTGGCTGATCAACTTCACCAACCCGGCAGGCCTTGTCACCGAGGCCATGTCCCGCCACCTCGGCGACCGCGTGATCGGCATCTGCGATTCGCCCGTCGGACTCGGCCGCCGGATCGCCCGGGTCCTCGGCGCCAACCCGCGCGAGGCCTGGATCGACTACGTCGGCCTCAACCACCTCGGCTGGGTCCGCGGCCTGCGCGTCGCAGGCCGCGACGAACTCCCGCGGCTGCTCGCCGACCCGGACCTCCTCGGCTCCTTCGAGGAGGGCAAGCTCTTCGGCACCGAGTGGCTCCAGTCGCTTGGCGCGATCCCGAACGAGTACCTGCACTACTACTACTTCAACCGGGAAACGGTCCGCGCCTACCAGGAGACCGAGAAGACCCGCGGCGCCTTCCTGCGCGACCAGCAGGCCCGCTTCTACGAGGAGATGCGCCGCGCGGACGCCTCGGCGCTGACCGCCTGGGACCGGACACGTGCCGAGCGCGAGGCCACGTACATGTCCGAGAACCGGGAGACGGCCGGCGCGGGCGAGCGCGACGCCGACGACCTCTCCGGCGGCTACGAGAAGGTGGCGCTCGCCCTGATGCGGGCCATCGCCCGAGACGAGCGCACCACGCTGATCCTCAACGTCCGCAACCAGGGCACCCTCTCGGTGCTCGACACGGACGCCGTCATCGAGGTGCCCTGCGTCGTCGACGCCAACGGCGCGCACCCGGTCGCCGTCGCCCCGCTCCCGGACCACGCGACCGGGCTGGTCTGCGCGGTGAAGGCGGTCGAGCGCGAGGTGCTCGCCGCAGCCGAGTCGGGCTCCCGCACGACCGCTGTGAAAGCCTTCGCACTGCACCCGCTCGTCGACTCGGTGAACGTCGCCCGTCGCCTCGTCGAGGGCTACACCGACGCCCACCCCGGCCTCGCGTACCTGAAGTAGAGAAGTAGTAGAGCCTCCTGAAGTTGATCCTCCCGAGGAGACCCGCACATGCATGACGAACGACGCCGGATCGAAGAGCGCGTGCAGCGCGTCCACGACCAGCGCATCAAGAGCTCCATCTACGCCGCTTCCGTACCGTTCGAGGTCGAGGCCTGGCAGGCGCCGGGGGAGCCGGTCTCCTTCGAGGAGGCCGCGTCGGCCTCGTACGCGCCCTTCGCCATGGACACCCCGTGGGGCCCGCCCTGGGGCACGACCTGGTTCCGGATGCGCGGACAGGTGCCCGCCGAGTGGGCCGGCAAGCGCGTCGAGGCCGTCATCGACCTCGGCTTCGTCGGCGACTGGCCGGGCAACCAGGCCGAGGCCCTCGTCCACCTCGCCGACGGCACGCCGCTCAAGGCGGTCAACCCGCTCAACCAGTACGTGGCGATCGCCAACCCGGCGACGGGCGGCGAGACGATCGACTACCTCGTCGAGGCGGCCTCCAACCCGGACATCCTCGCCGACAACTTCTCGAAGATCACGTACATGGGTGATGTCCTCACCGCAGGCGACAAGCCGCTCTACACCTTCCAGCGCGCCGACATCGCCGTCCTCGACGAGAACGTCTGGCACCTCGACCTGGACGTCCAGGTGCTGCGTGAGCTGATGCTGGAGCTCGACGAGAACGACCCGCGCCGGCACGAGATCATGCACACCCTGGACCGGGCGCTGGACCTGCTGGACCTCGACGACATCTCCGGTTCGGCGGCGGCGGTCCGCGAGGCCCTCGCGCCCGCACTCGCCAAGCCCGCGCACGCCAGCGCCCACACCATCTCGGGCGTCGGCCACGCGCACATCGACTCCGCCTGGCTCTGGCCGATCCGCGAGACCAAGCGCAAGACGTCCCGCACCTTCTCGAACGTCACCTCGCTCGCCGACGAGTACGACGACTTCATCTTCGCCTGCTCGCAGGCCCAGCAGTACGAGTGGGTGCGCGACAACTACCCGCAGGTGTGGGGCCGCATTCAGGAGTCCGTGAAGAAGGGCCAGTGGGCGCCGGTCGGCGGCATGTGGGTCGAGGCCGACGGCAACCTGCCCGGCGGCGAGGCGCTGGCCCGCCAGCTCGTCCACGGCAAGCGGTTCTTCATGGAGCACTTCGGCGTCGAGACCAAGGGCGTCTGGCTGCCGGACTCCTTCGGCTACAACGCGGCCTATCCGCAGCTCGCCAAGCTGGCGGGCAACGAGTGGTTCCTGACCCAGAAGCTCTCCTGGAACCAGACCAACAAGCTGCCCCACCACACCTTCTGGTGGGAGGGCATCGACGGCACCCGCATCTTCACGCACTTCCCGCCGGTCGACACCTACAACGCCCGGTTCAGCGGCGAGGAGATGTCCCGCGCGGTGCGCAACTACGCCGACAAGGGCCGCGGCACCCGCTCGCTCGCCCCCTTCGGCTGGGGCGACGGCGGCGGCGGTCCCACCCGCGAGATCATGGAGCGGGCCCGGCGGCTGGCCGACCTGGAGGGCTCGGCGAAGGTCGTCGTCGAGCACCCGGACAAGTTCTTCGCCGACGCCCGCGCCGAGTATCCCGACGCCCCGGTCTGGGTCGGCGAGCTCTACCTGGAGCTGCACCGCGCCACCTACACCTCGCAGGCCCGCACCAAGCAGGGCAACCGCCGCAGCGAACACCTCATGCGCGAGGCCGAGCTGTGGGCGACGACGGCCGCGCTGCACGCGCCGGGCTACGCCTACCCGTACGAGAAGCTCGACCGGCTGTGGAAGACGGTCCTGCTCCACCAGTTCCACGACATCCTGCCGGGCTCGTCGATCGCCTGGGTGCACCGCGAGGCGGAGGCCGAGTACGCGCGGGTCGCGGCGGAGGTCGAGGAGCTGACGGCAGCGGCGGTCGCCGCGCTCGGGACCGGCACCTCGCGGGTGTTCAACGCCAGTCCGCGGGACCGGGCCGAGGTGGTCCGCGCCGCCGACGGCGCACCGGTCTACACCGAGGTTCCCGCCAACGGCAGCGCGCCCCTCGGTATGGGCTACGCGCCGCCGCCGGTGACGACCGAGGGGCGCGTCCTGGACAACGGGCTCGTCCGGGTCGAGCTCGCCGAGGACGGCACCTTCGCCTCGGTCCGCGACCTGATCGCGGACCGCGAGGTCCTCGCAGGACAGGGCAACCTGCTCCGCCTGCACACCGACCTGCCCAACTACTGGGACGCCTGGGACATCGACAAGCACTATAAGAACCGCTACACGGACCTGCTGGAGCCGGAGTCCGTCACGGTCGTCGAGCAGGACCCGCTGATCGGCGCGATCCGCGTGGAGCGGCCGTTCGGCAAGGGCTCCCGCATCACGCAGACGATCACCGTCCGGGCCGGCAGCCGCCGTATCGACGTCGAGACGGACATCGACTGGCACGAGGCCGAGAAGATCCTCAAGGCCTCGTTCCCGGTCGACATCCGGGCCCCGTACTCCTCCGCCGAGATCCAGTTCGGCCACGTCCAGCGCCCCACGCACACCAACACCAGCTGGGAGTCGGCCCGCTTCGAGGTCTACAACCACCGCTGGGTGCACATCGGCGAACCGGGCTACGGCGTCGCGGTCATCAACGACTCCACCTACGGCCACGACGTCTCCCGCACGGTCCGCGAGGACGGCGGTACGACCACCACGATCGGCCTCAGCCTGGTCCGCGCGCCGCGGGTGCCCGACCCCGAGGCCGACCAGGGCAAGCACCGCTTCACCTACGCGCTGCTGCCGGGCGCCACCGTCGAGGACGCGGTCGCCGAGGGCTACGCCCTCAACCTGCCGCTGCGCGTGGCGGATTCTGCGGGCACGCCGGAACCGGTCGTGTCCGTGGAGGGCGAGGGCGTCACGATCGAGGCGGTCAAGCTCGCCGACGACGAGTCCGGCGATGTCGTCGTACGCCTCTACGAGTCCCACGGCGGCCGGGCGACCGGCACCCTGCGCACCGGCTTCGCGCTCGCCGGAGCACAGATCACCGACCTGCTGGAGAGGCCCCTCTCGGAGGCCGGCACGGACGGCGAGGCGGTGCCGGTTTCGCTGCGTCCCTTCGAGGTGCAGACCCTCCGACTGGCCAAGCGGAAGGACTGACACCATTTACACGAAGAATTAAGAAAGCGGTAAGACGCCTGGTCACGGCGGGTTTTCGGCCCGCCGTGACCACGGCCCTTCGCCTCCGCGACATCTGAAGTTCGCCCGCGCCCCCTGGGATGGCGCGGCAAGGCGAAGGAAGAAAGAGGTGCCACCGTGCGGGACCCACGTATGTCCGCGATCGGCAAGGGACTCAAGCGTCGCGGCAGACTGATGGCCCAGGCGGTGAGCCCGCCGCGCCGGAACCTCGACGGGATGCCCGCGCCCCGGGCCACCGAGGACCCGTACGTCGCCCCGCGTGCCCCGCGCCTGGTCGACTCGCCGGTCTTCGTGCTGTCCTCCGTGCGCTCGGGCTCGACCCTCCTGCGGGTCCTGCTGAACAGCCACAGCCGGATCCGTGCCCCGCACGAGATGCATCTGCGCACGCTCCACGTCCACCAGGCGCGGGAGTTCACAGCGGACGCCATGCGCGAGCTGGAGCTGGACAAGGACGAGCTGGAGCACGTGCTCTGGGACCGGGTGCTGCACCTGGAGCTGACCCGCAGCGGCAAAGAGATCATCGTCGACAAGACCCCGCCGAACACCCTCATGTGGCCCCGGCTGCACCGATGTTGGCCCCACGCCCGCTACATCGTCCTGCTCCGCCACCCGGGCGCGGTCGTCGCGTCGCTCACCGACCGCCGCACCGACCCGGACCACGAGGAGATCTGCGCCGAGGTGCTCGGCTACAGCGAGAAGCTGGACGAGGCCCGGCGCGGCCTCGACGCCCACGTGATCACGTACGAGGACCTCACCGCCGACCCCGAGCAGACCACCCGCGGCCTGTGCGCGTACCTCGGCGTCCCCTGGGAGAGCGCCATGCTCGACTACGGCAAGAAGGACCACGGGACCTTCCGCCCCCAGCTGGGCGACTGGAGCGAGACCATCAGGTCGGGCCGGATCCAGCAGGCCCGCCCGGCCGACCCTACGGCCGAACTGCCGCCGCGGCTGGCCGAGTTGGCGAGGTCCTGGGGGTACCCGGTCGAATGAACCGGGTGGGTGGAGTGGGTCGGTCAGACGGTCAGGGCGCTGTCCGATGCGGGTGCCGGTGCCGGCTGCGTCGGCTGCGTGCGGACGACCGGCTCGTGCTCGGGTGCGGCCGCGTGGGCGGGCAGGTCCGTGCGCTGCTGAGGCAGCGACACGGGCCGGATCGCACGCGGACCGGAGACCACCGTGTAGTCCGGCGCCAGGAACGGCGGAACCAGGTCGCCGGGCTCCTCGCCGAGCGCCAACCGCACAGCCGCCCAAGGGGCGTTGACGCCGCACAGCGCGAGCTGGTGCAGGCCGCCCGCAGGGCGCGTGTTGACGTCCATGAGGACAGGCTCGTCGCCGAGCATCCGGAACTGAATGTTCGTCAGATAGTGCAGCCCGAACGACTCCGCGAGGTGCCGCGCCGGATCGATCCACGCGGGGTTCAGGGAGAAGCCGCGCCGCCGCCCGTTCTTGGTGCGGCCGACGGCCATCCGGACCCGCCCGTCAGGACCGGTGAGGCAGTCGACGGACACCTCCGGCTCCTCCAGCCGCGGCATGACCAGCCAGTCGACCGGCTCGTCGGCATCGCGCAGCGCTTCGACGACCATGTCCAACGGCACGTACGGGCTGGGGAATCCGTTGAGGTGCATGAGCGAGAAGGGGGTGCGCGTGATGATGCGGAAGCCGACGCCGCCCGCTCCGGAGGCCGGCTTGAAGCACGCCTTGTAGCCGTCCGCCTCCAACTCGTCGACCGCCTCGACGAGCTCGCCCTCGGTCCGCACCCGCCACCACGGCGGCACCGGGATCCCGAGCTTCTGGACCGCCTCGTACGCGGTCACCTTGTCGTGGAAGGTGTGCACGGCCTCGGCGGGCGGCGCCAGCAGGGCCGTACCGACCGCGGCGAACTCCTCGCGGTGCGCGACCACGGTCGACTGGTGCAGGACCGGCACGAACACGTCGATGGAGTGCCGGGCGCACTGGTCGAGCGCGTACTCGACGTACGCGGCCGGGGACAGGCCCTCCGGCTCCAGTGCCGCGGTGTCGGCGGCGGCCAGGATGGGGGAGTCGGGATCACCGTGCGTGGCATGGATCTCGACCGCGCGACCGCAGGGATTTCGCCGCAGCTGATCCATGAAGAACACGTTCTCCGCGTACGTGCGGTTGAGCCAGACGCGTACGCGAGAGACCATGCAGGCCACCTTTCACGGTTCACGGGCACGGCGGAGCAGGCCGGGCCCGGCCAAGGAGTAGGGAGGTACACAAAACCGCCGTTCGAAAACGGGGTTCGTGGCGGTTGTGTACGGCCGATCATAGGGCTTCCGGCGACCCGGTGCTGCTACGTGCGTGTTACGGATTCGCCTGATGTGCCCGGCACGGCTCCCGAGGCACGTCAGGACTCCTGGGCCCCACTTCCTCGACGGACTCCGGCCCTTCCTTGATCGCCGCGAGCGCGCGGAAGCTCGCGCGCACCGCTCGGGCGCCGTGTGCGCGGGCGTGCCGAAGTGTCCCGCGGAGCGGCCCGGAACCCTTGCCACCCCCCTGAAGCCGCTCTTGTACCGTGGAGACCACATGTGTTCTCGTGTTCACATCCAGGCGCGCCGCCAGGCGCCCGTGCCGGTCCGCGGAAGGGGCGAGGGTGACGTCGACGGCTGACCGTCCGGGCCGGCTGCTGGCCATCAGCGACCTGCACATCGGATACGCGGAGAACCGCGCCCTCGTCGAGGAGATGCGCCCCGAGACCGACGAGGACTGGCTCCTCGTCGCCGGCGATGTCGCGGAGACCGTCGCCGACATCCGCTGGGCCCTCGAAACCCTCAGCCGCCGCTTCCGCAAAGTGATCTGGGCACCCGGCAACCACGAGCTGTGGACCCACCCCAAGGACACCGTCACCCTGCGCGGCGTGCCCCGCTACGAGTACCTGGTGGACCTCTGCCGCGAGCTCGGCGTGACGACCCCCGAAGATCCGTACCCGGTGTGGGAGGGCCCCGGCGGACCGGTCGCCGTCGCCCCGCTCTTCCTCCTCTACGACTACTCGTTCCTGCCCGCGGGCTGCACGACCAAGGAAGAGGGCCTCGCGTACGCCCACGGGACCGGGATCGTCTGCACCGACGAGCACCTGCTGCACCCCGACCCGTACCCGAGCCGCGAGGCCTGGTGCCGGGCCCGGGTCGCCGAGACCGAGCGCAGGCTCGCGGACATCCCCGCCGAGCTGCCCACGGTCCTGGTCAACCACTACCCGCTGGACCGGCACCCGACCGAGATCCTCTGGTACCCCGAGTTCGCGATGTGGTGCGGCACCCAACTCACCGCGGACTGGCACCGCCGCTACCGGGTCGCCGCCATGGTCTACGGACACCTGCACATCCCCCGCACCACCTGGCTCGACGGCGTCCGCTTCGAAGAGGTGTCGGTGGGCTACCCCCGCGAGTGGCGCAAGCGTCCGGAACCACCGGGCAAGCTGCGCCGCATTCTGCCGATGGAGGTCGGATCCGGTGATCGAGGAGTTGCTCCCGGACTCGGTCGTGGCCGTGGAGGCACACGGTGACGAACGGGCCGAGGGCACGACGCTCTACCCCGAGCTGTATCCCGAGGAAGAGGCGCTGATCGCGCGTGCCGTCGAGAAACGGCGCCGCGAGTTCACCGTCGTCCGCGGCTGCGCCCGGCGCGCCATGGAGAAGCTCGGCGTGGCCCCGCGGGCCGTCCTGCCCGGCGACCGCGGCGCCCCCCAGTGGCCCGCCGGACTGATCGGCAGCATGACGCACTGCGAGGGCTACGCCGCCGCGGCACTGGCCCGCGACACCGACCTGGCCTCCCTCGGCATCGACGCGGAACCGCATCTGCCGCTCCCGGCGAACGTACTGCCCTCCGTGGCGCTGCCCGACGAGGACCGCAGGCTGCGCGGCCTCGCCGGAGCGCATCCCGCGGTCCACTGGGACCGACTCCTGTTCAGCGCCAAGGAGTCGGTCTACAAGGCGTGGTTCCCCCTCACCGGGAAGTGGCTCGACTTCACCGAGGCGGACATCGACGTCTTCATGGATCCCGGACACACGACGTCCGGCGGCTTCCGCGCCGGACTCCTCGTGCCAGGACCGGTGGTGGACGGCCGTCGGGTCGGCCACTTCGAAGGACGCTGGACGGTGAGCCGGGGTCTTGTGGCCACCTCGGTGACCGTGCCGCACACCGACCGGGGCTGAGCAGGTTCGCAGTCGGTGGCTGACGGAGACTCACCCCGCCCCCGGTGAAGAGCTGACGGAGACTCATCCCGCCTCCGGGCACCAGGTGTGCAGCAGCCGGAAGAACGCCTCCTCGTTGCCCTCGAGTCCCGCCGCGGCCAGTGCGCGCTCCGCCTCGGCGAGGGCGGCGGGCGGCACGAGGGGTGGTCGGCCCGCACCGGGCGAGGCATCCATCGCGGCCCGCACCGTCTGGAGCAGGCGCAGATAAGCCTGCACCGCGGTGCGTTCGTGATCGGTCATTACGGCTGTCGGCATCGGACGGCTCTCCCGGTTCGGCTCGGCCGCGGCGTTACGGCGCCGCGGCGGGTCAGAAGGTCCCACGCCGCCGCACAGCGGTGGCGCTGGGTCCAGCTTGCCGTCCGCCACTGACAATGCCCTTTCCGTACGTGCCGCTTCGCCCGGTTAGCGGAGCCGAAACCTCCCCGAAATCCCTTGTGGGGCAAGGGGCCTACGCTGGTACCGAGGGTTTTGGACCGCACTCGCGGCGGCCCGGGAAGGGCAGGCGATCCGGTGGTCGACGTCCCACGACAGCGCCCGCGGCGCACCATGCGGCTGCGCCCGGTCGGCGACGGAGAACTGCGGCTGCGCCACCGTGTGGTGCACGGTTACCGCCGCGCCTACCGCATGGCCGGCGAGGGCCCGGCACTCGTCCTGATCCACGGCATCGGCGACTCCTCGGCAACCTGGGCCGAGCTCATCCCCGATCTCGCCCGCACCCACACGGTGATCGCCCCCGACCTGCTCGGCCACGGCGCCTCGGACAAGCCCCGGGCCGACTACTCGGTCGCCGCGTACGCGAACGGGCTGCGCGACCTGCTGTCCACGCTCGACATAGAACAGGCCACGCTGGTCGGGCACTCGCTCGGCGGCGGTGTCGCCATGCAGTTCGCGTACCAGTTCCCGGAGCGCACCTCGCGGCTGATCCTGGTCAGCGCCGGCGGGGTGGGCCGCGAGGTGAACCCCGTACTGCGAGCCGTGTCGCTGCCCGGTGCCCATCTGATGCTGTCCACGCTGCGGTTGCCCGGCATGGGTGTCCAAGCCCGGCTGTTCGCCCACCTGATGAGGCTCCTCGACACCGATCTGGGCCAGGACGCGCCGGAGTTGCTGACCCTCGTGGACGCGCTGCCCGACGCGACCTCGCGCAGTGCCTTCATCCGTACCCTGCGTGCCGTGGTCGACTGGCGCGGCCAGGTGGTGACCATGCTCGACCGCTGCTATCTCACCGAGGGCATGCCCACCATGCTGATGTGGGGCGACCGGGACGGCGTGGTGCCCGTCCGGCACGCGTACGGGGCGCACGAGGCGATGCCCGGCAGCCGCCTGGAGATCTTCGAGGGCGCCGGGCACTTCCCGTTCCACACCGACCCCGCGCGCTTCCTGTCCCTCGTCGAGGACTTCACGAGCACCACGAGGCCGGCCGACTGGAGCCGGGAGCACTGGAGCGAACTGCTCCGCGAGGGACGCTCGGGCAGCGCGGCCGGTCAGCCGGACACCGCCCGGAGCCGTGCGGTGGAGCGGGACTTGAGGGAAGCGAGCGAGCGAAGCGCGACGTGACGCCGCGCCCGCCCGGTCTCCTCAGCGGGCGATCTCGGTGCTGTCAGGAACCTCGGTGCTCGCGGCAACCCCGGTGCCCGCGGTAATCCCGGTGCCCGCGGTAATCCCGGTGCTCGTGGTGCCTTCATCGAGAAGCGGTGTTTCCTGACGCCTCGCGTCAGCCTTCCCGTGTTCCTGATGTTCCCGACGTGCCGGTGCACCGAGGACCGCGTCCCGTTCCTCGTTCGTCAGGGGCGGCTCGGTCAGCGGGGGCCGGCGCGGACCGCGCAGCACCGCGAGGACGACCGCGGGCCTGAGCAGGGCGGTGATCGGCTGGGACAGCGTGACCACGCCGAGGAGCTCCTCGGCGACCGGCGGATGTCCGGTCGCCGTCAGCCCGAGGCGGTTCAGATAGCGCCCGAGCAGTTTTTCCATGCCGCCGGGCGGCTTGCCGATGGCGTCGGGGTACCGGATGTCCGTGCTCGTGGCCAGTCGCCAGGCCGTCGCCACCGGCCGCGACACGGCACGCTGCACCCGCCGCGCGAGCCCCGGCGCCGCGAGCCCGTACTCGACCACGTGGTCACGCAGCGCCACCGCACCCTGCGCGGCCACCGACATGCCGTGCCCGTAGACCGGGTTGTACGTGGCGACCGCGTCCCCGAGGACGACGAACCCCTCGGGCCAGGCGCGGACCCTCTCGAAGAGATGCCTGCGGTTCACGGCGTTGCGCGTGACGACGTCCGTCAGCGGCTCGGCGCGGGCGATCAGCTCGCCCACCAGGGGATGCCTCACCTCGCGCGCGAACGCCTCGAACTGCGCGGCGGAACCGGTCGGTCGGCCGCCGCGCGTGCCCGACAGCGTCACCAGCCAGCGCCCGCCCTCGATGGGCACGACGGTCGCGCTCCGGCCCGGCACCGGCTCTGCCGGATTCGGCTGCACGCTGACCACCGGATACTCCTCCGTGCCCTCGGGCGCGCGGAAGATCCGGCTGGCGTACGCGAGTCCGGAGTCGACCTCCTCCAGCGGAGCCTGCGGGACGCCCAGCGCGTCGAGCCAGGAGACGGCCCGTGAACCGCGCCCCGAGGCGTCCACCACGAGATCCGCTTCGAGGACGCGCTCCTGGCCCTCGGGCGTACGGACGCGCACGCCCGTCACCTTGGCGGCGCCGCCTTCAAGGCCCAGGAGTTCGGTGCGCTGCGTGACGGTGATCCGCGGCTCCCGGGAGATCCGGTCCCGGAGGACCGAGTCGAGCAGATCACGGCTGCAGGCGATCATGAACTGCGTCCCGGGCCGGCGTCGGAGCCAGCCGTGCGGCTGCAGGGTCACGAGACCGGTCGGCAGAGGAATCCACCGGGCACCGGCGGCGAGCCAGGCGTCGGTCACTCCCGGCAGCAGATCCTCCGTCGCGCGGACGCCGCCGGACCACAGCAGATGGGCGTGGCGGGCCTGCGGGAGACCCCTGCGGGGCTCGGGCCCCTCGGGCAGGGCGTCACGCTCGACGACTGTGACGTCGGCGTACGCGTGCAGCGCGGCGGCGGCCAGCATTCCGGCCGTCCCGGCGCCGATGACGACGGCACGTCTGGGCGCCCCACCCGGGCGGGTGCTAGCGGGTACGTTCATGGAAGTCGCTCTCTGAGCTGGTCGCGGCCTGCCATCGGGCGGCCGCGACGACGGCTGAGTGACGCAGGGCGGCGGAAATCCGTACGAGGTCGCGCGGGCCCTCGGGGGACGCGTACGGTGCGTCGGTCGTCGCCGAGCTGATGATCCTGCCCTCCGGGTCGGCGGCCCTGGCCCGCACCGCCGCGGTCACCATCGCGGCGTCGGCCTCCGCCTGGGCCTGCACGGCGTCCGAGCCCGCCGCCACGGCCGCGGCATAGGCGTCCGCCCGCACGCCGGAGTCGAAGTAGGGGTACAGGCCGAGCATGCCGTCGTGGATGTCGGACTCCCGCTGGGTGACCTGGAGTTCGGCGGGGGACCACCAGGAGATGCGGACGGCTCGGTCCCCGTGTCCCGAGGCCGACCTCAGCTCGTGCCACAACGGCCCGAGCCGACGGTACGTCGACCAGGTGCTCCAGCTGTCCCCGATGCGCTGGCAGGCCAGCGGTACACAGAAGCCGACCGCGCTGACCAGTGCGCCGACGGAGGCCAGCACGGGCGCCGCGTAGGTGCTCAGGTCATCCAGGTTTCCGCCGTTCCACCGGGCGACCACGGCGATGAGCTTGGTCGCCGCGTAGGGAATGTTGAACAGGAAGCCGAGCGCGATGATCAGCAGCCCGGCCCGCAGCCAGCCCTGCACCTGAAGTGCCCAGCGCCAGCACATGACGTACATCGCGAGACCCGCGACCGTGAGCGACGCGAGATAGAGCACGATCATCTCGCGGACGAACGGGGTCGTCGCGTAGTGGGTGTCGAAGTCCCGCAGCCGTTCGAGTGGTGCGTCCCCGACGGCGAAGAGCGTGTTCAGCGCCACGATCACCAGGCCGTACCCGGCGATCCAGCGACGGGAGGTCCGCCGGGTCACCTCGGGCGGCCCGCCGCGCCAGTTGATGATCAGCACCAGACAGGCGGCGCTGAACGCGGTCAGCAGGGAGTAGACGACGGGCGCCGACACGTTCGCGATCCCGGTGCGGCGGTTGACCTCGGCGATCGTCGGCGGGGCCGCGAACAGGAACGACAGGCTCGCGAGGAGGAGCAGGGCGCACACGGCGCGCAGCAGCGGATCGCGCCGGGAGCGCAGCAGCGAGGGCGCCTTGACGGCGAAGGCGAGCGCCATGGCGGCGGCCGGCACGTAGTAGCTGGAATCGTCCATGGCGCCGGCGGCTTCAGCTCCGCGGCCCGCGATAGCCCAGGGACGCCTCGATCCGGCCGGCCAGGCCGTCGCGCCGCACGGGACCGCGGATCGCCGAACCGGCCAGCCAGCCGCGGCACTTGCTCGCCAGCAGCAGCCCGAAGCTCTCCGCGTCCTTCTCGTCGGCAAGGTCGAACCGGGTGCGCGCGGCCACCTTCAGGACGGTCGCCTGCAGGTCGGCATCGTCGGACAGCAGGCGCGCGGCGACGGTCGCGCCCTCCAGGTGGTGGCCGCAGTGGCCGGCCTTCATGTGCCACAGCTCGTGGCCGAGGATCACCAACTGGTGGTCGGGCGCGGTGCGTTCCTCGATGACGACGAGGTCCTGGTCGGCCATGTCGAGCCAGAGCCCGCTGGCGGTGCCGGGCGGGAACGCGGCCGTGCGGAACTGCACCGGGCGGCCGCGCCGTCTGCTCATGGCGTCGCACAGAGCCGCGTAGAGGTCGGCGGGCTCCGCCGGTGCCGGGAGCGAGAGCTCCTCGACCAACTCGCCGCACAGGCGGCGCATTTCCTTTCCGATGCCCACAGGTATCCCCCGGCTCACGACTCGGGCCGTTTGACGCTCTCCAGGAGCATGTCCAGCCATTCGGCGACCTTGTCCCGGTGCTGGTCGGTGGGCAGCTGCGCGGCCCGCCAGGCGATGCCGCGCACCCCGTGGTCCTGCAGCAGCCGCTCCAGTGGGTCGTCGACGGCCGCCAGGGCCGCCTCGCGTTCCCGGTCGGCGAGCCGCTGGAGCAGTTCCTGCTCGGTGCGCTGGAGGGCGCCGGCGAGCGCCTCCGGGTCCTCGGCGGTGAGGAAGCCGGCGTGCACTCTGAAGAAGCGCTGGATGGCGTCGCAGTGCTCCATCGTCGGGCGCCGGTCGCCGTTGATCAGGGCACCCGCCTGCTGGCGCGACATGCCCGCGCCGTCGGCGATCTCCTGCTGGGTGTACCGGCGGCCGTTGGGCTTCAGCCGGGTGCGGCGCAGCAGGCCGAGGCGCTGCAGGAAACGGGCCTGCAGGTCGGGCTCGCCGGCGGGCCGCCCGTTCAGCAGGGACCCGACCACGGCCTCCGGGACGCCGGACGCGGCGGACAGCCGCGGGATGTCGAACACCTCGTCGTGAGGCGCGCCGAGCCGGACGGCGAGCGCGGTCACTCGGGCCACGACGGCCGGCAGCAGAACCGTGGCCGTGGCGCCCGGAACCTCGAAGCCATCCGTCACCGACACTTCTCCTACGTCCTCGTCGACAGCTCCGGGGAAACCGGAGCCCCCGGATGTGAAGTCCCTGCGGGAAATCCGGGAAGTGCAGCGTGAACCGCCCGAAGACCGGAGAGTAGCCCTTAGGCCGAACTCGCATCCAGGCATCGCCACAACTGTGGCGGGATTCAGCCGTCAACACGCGTCAAATGCCACGATAGTTGACACCGCTCCGCCCGGGGGAGCAGGATCACGACGCCGCGTGAAGGCCGCATAGGCAAGAGGGGTGGACCTCCCGATGGCATACCAGGCAGGAGGGCCCAGGCCACAGCCGCGGCCCGTCCCCGAGAGTCTTGAGGCTCAGGCGTATCTCCAGGACTACGCCGCGCTCCTGGAGGCGGTCTCCTTTCCCTCCGTCGTCGTCGACCACCGCTGGGACGTGGTCCTGGCGAACGGTGCGTTCCAGACACTTTTCCGTGAGATCGGCCCGCATCCCACCGCCATGCCGGGCGACAACTTCCTCCGGTTCGTGCTGTTCCATCCGGACGCGGGTTCGGTCCTCGCCGAGCACGAGTCGAGCTGGTGCCTGCCGATGCTCGCGCACTTCGCGGCCGCCGTGGAGCGGCACGGCCACGACCACGGACTCCAGGCGATCCTGCGGGACATCGCCCAGGACCCGATCATGGACGCCGCGTACCGGCACGGCCTGCCGCACTGGATCCGCTCGGTCGGACCCGACGCCGTGGAGCACGACGGCGCGGTGCGGCCGCTGCTGCACCCCGACCCGCGCTGGGGCCGTACGGACTGCCGGATCGTCGGCGAGACCCCCAAAACCCTTGCGGACATGGGCTATTCACGGCTGACGCTGGTCCTGCGCGAGGCCCGCCGCCCGACAGCCGTCCGAAGGGCGGGCCGGGCCCGGCGCACGGCGGGCCATCTCAGCGTGGTGCCGTCCGCGGACGCGTGACACCGGCGACACCGGCGCTGTCCGCCTGACACCGGCGGTGTCCGCGGCTGAACGGCCCCGCCGATCCCGGCCGGCCGCAGACCCGTTCAGTGCGGCGGCGGAGTATCCGAAACGACGCCCTTGTCCAGTCGGCTGCCGGCCGTCCCGCGCTTCGCCGCCTGGATCTGCTCGTACACATGGGTCCGCAGCTCGGCGAAGCGCGGTGCCACCCGGGTGTGCAACTGGTCGCGCTCCGCCGGGAGATCGACCTTCAGCTGCTCCTGGACGACGGTCGGCGAGGAGGAGAGGATCAGCACCCGCTCGCCCAGGTACACGGCCTCGTCGATGTCATGCGTCACGAAGAGGATCGTGATCCCCCGCTGCCGCCACAGCCCGCGCACCAGGTCCTCCAGGTCGGCACGGGTCTGGGCGTCCACCGCCGCGAACGGCTCGTCCATCAGCAGCACTTCGGGCTCGTACGCGAGCGCGCGGGCGATCGCCACCCGCTGCTGCATGCCGCCCGACAGCTGCCACGGGTACGCGCCCGCGGCGTCCGTGAGACCGACCGACTCCAGGGCGTCCGCGACGAGTTCACGCCGCCTCGCGCTGCTCAACTTCTTCTGCTTGAGCGGGAGTTCGACGTTCTCGCGCACCCGCATCCAGGGGAACAGACTGCGGCCGTACTCCTGGAAGACGACCGCCATGTCCGGCGGCGGCCCGGTCACCAGGCGGCCCCCGATCAGCACCTCGCCCGCGGTCGGCGTGAGCAGTCCGCCCACGCACTTCAGCAGGGTCGTCTTGCCGCAGCCCGACGGCCCGACGAGACAGACCAGTTCGCCCGCGTCCACGGTGAAGGTGAGGTCGCGGACCGCCTCCACCCGGCGTCCGGACCCCTCGTAGACCTTGTTGAGGCCGCGTACATCCAGCATGGGCCGACCTTTCGCGAGCGTCACGACGACCGCCGGGAGGCGTCGCGCTGACCGTGGTACCAGCCGAGCACCCGCCGCTCGACCAGCTGGAAGACAACCGAGAGCAGGAATCCGAGCAGGCCGAGCACCAGGATGCCGGTCCACATGTCGGGGATGGCGAAGGTCCGCTGGAACTGGACGATGGTGAAGCCGATCCCGTTGCTGGACGCGGTCATCTCGCTGATGACCATCAGGATGATGCCGATGGACAGGGCCTGGCGCAGGCCCGCGAAGATCTGCGGGCTCGCCGAGCGCAGCACCACGTGCCGCAGCCGGGCGGTGCCGGTAATGCCGTACGAGCGGGCCGTCTCGGACATCACGGAGTCGACCGCCCGCACACCCTCCACCGTGTTGAGCAGGATCGGCCAGACGCAGCCGATCGCGATGACGGCGATCTTCATCGTGTCGCCGATGCCCGCGAACAGCATGATGACCGGGACGAGCACCGGCGGCGGCACCGCCCGCAGGAACTCCAGCACGGGTTCGCACGCCGCGCGCACCCGGCGGTACGAGCCGATGACCGTGCCGAGCGCCACGCCCGCGACGGCGGCGCACGCGTAGCCGGCGCTCAGCCGCAGCAGGCTGGGCAGCACGTCCTCGCGCAGCCGCTCGCCCGTCCAGACGTCCGGGAACGTGGTGAGGATCGTGCGCAGCGGCGGCCAGTAGATGTCCGTGCTGCCGTCGGAGGCGAACCACCACGCCACGAGAAGCACGGCTGGGAGGGCGACGACGAAGAACACCCGCAGCAGTACACGCCTCACACCGCCACCTCCCCGCGCACCGACTGGTGCCAGGCCAGCGCCCGACGCTCCACCGTGCGCGCACCCACGTTGATGACCAGCCCGAGCAGTCCGGTGACCACCACCAGCGCGTACATCTCCGGTACGGCCTGCGAGGTCTGGGCGACGGCGATGCGGGCGCCCAACCCCGGTGCCCCGATGACGAGTTCGACGGTCACGGCGAGGATCAACGCGACGGTCGCGGCCAGCCGCACACCCGTCATGACGTACGGAAGGGCCGTCGGCCACAGCACGTGGCGGATCCGCGCCCAGGTGCCGAGGCCGTACGAGCGGGCCGTCTCCTCGGCGACCGGGTCGACGTCCCGGACGCCGTACAGCACCTGGATCAGGACCTGCCAGAAGGACGCGTACACCACCAGCAGCAGGACCGAGCGGAGTTCCGTGCCGTAGAGGAGGACCGCGAGCGGGATCAGCGCGACCGAGGGGATCGGGCGCAGGAACTCGATCGTCGAGGCGGTCACCTCGCGGAGGTAGGGCGTCACCGAGATCACCACGCCCACGAGGATTCCGGCGGTCACGGCGATCACCAGCCCGAGCCCCCAGCCGGTGAGCGTGTCCCCGAGCGCGGTCCAGAACGCCTCGTCCGAGAGTTCCGTCGCCAGTGCGTCGGCGATGCGGCTGGTCGGCGGGAAGTAGTCCTCCTTGACGAGGCCGAGCCGCGGTACCGCCTCGCCGAGGGCGAGGAAGACCGCGAGCCCGGCCGCGCCCAGGACGGCGTTGGTGCCTTTCACGGCAGCAGCTTGTCCAGGTCCGGGGCCTTGTCGAACAGGCCGTCCTGCTCGCCCAGTTCGGCCAGCTTCTCGATGGAGGCGCGGTCCGGCTCGGCGGGCCAGCGGGGCAGGGTGAGCGTCTCCAGCAGGTTGCCCGGGATCTTCGTGTACGTGGCGATGATCTCGCGGGCCTCGTCCGGGTGGCTGTCGGCGTACTCGAGGGACTCGGCGGTCGCCTCCTGGAACTTCTTCACCATCTCCGGGTTCTTCTGGGCGTACTTCTGGGAGGTGAAGTACATGGCCACGGTGAGGTCCGGCGACACGTCGACGAAGAGCGACGCGATCGACGTGCCGCCCTTGGACTTGATGGTGGCGAGCGCGGGTTCCACGACGCAGGCCGCGTCCACCTGGCCGCCGTCGAGTGCGGCCGGCATCTGGTCGAAGGGCATCTCCACGAACTCCACCTTGGACGGGTCGCCGCCGTCCTTGCGGACCGAGTTCTTCACCGAGGTGTCGCAGATGTTGTTGAGCGTGTTGGCGGCGACCTTCTTGCCCTCCACGTCCTTGGCGGACTTGAGGGGGCTGCCCTTCTTCACCGCGAGTTCCGCGAAGTCGGCCTTCTGCTTGCCGGTGGACGCGACACCGTTCACCACGGCCTTGATCGGCACGCTCTTGGACTGGGCGACCAGCAGGGACGTCGTGTTGCTGAAGCCGAAGTCGAACTGGTCGGCCACGACGCCGGGCACGATCGCCGCCCCGCCCTGCGCGCTGGTGAGCTCCAGTTTGATGCCGCGCTCGCTGTAGAAGCCCTTCTTCTGGCCCAGGTACAGGGGAGCGACGTCGATGATGGGAATGACGCCGACCTTGACCGTGGTGGTGCCCTCGGATGCCTTGTCTCCGCCGTCCGACCCGGACGAGTCGGATGAGTCGGACGAACCGCAGGCTGTCGCGGCGACGAACACGGCGCCGGCCGCGAGGCCGATGAGCAGACGACGCATGACTCCCCCTAGTGGAACCGGCAGTTGAGCCGGACCAGCTCTTCGACAGGCTGTGCGCAGACCGCACAGAAGTGCTCAGCGTGAACGTAGAGCGCCGCCGGGAACGGGTCAATGCCCTTGACGCGCAGGGCCGTTGACAGTGACCGAACCGTGCTCCTAGCGTGCGCAGAGCGCACTTCCGTGCGCCCCGTGGAGGCGCTGATGCCTGCTGGAGCTCGCGAACCGCACTTCGTCCGATCCTTCGAGCGCGGCCTCGCCGTCATCCGTGCCTTCGACGCCGACCACCCCGAACTGACGCTCAGCGAGGTGGCGCGCAGCTGTGATCTGACCCGTGCGGCGGCCCGCCGCTTCCTGCTGACGCTCCTCGACCTGGGGTACGTGCAGACGGACGGGCGGATGTTCCGGCTCACTCCGCGCGTCCTCGAACTGGGCTATTCGTACCTGTCCAGTTTCACCCTGCCGGAGATCGCCGAGCCGCATTTGGAGCAACTCGTCTCACAGATACGGGAGTCGTCGTCCCTGTGCGTCCTGGACGGTGACGACGTCGTGTACGTGGCGCGGGTGCCCACGCGTCGCATCATGACCGCGACGATCACCGTCGGCACCCGTTTCCCGGCGCATGTGACGTCCGTGGGCCGGGTGATCCTCGCGTATCTGCCGGACGAGGAGAGCGACGCCCGGCTGGCCCGCGCGGACCTGCGTCCCCTGACGGCCCGCACGATCGTCTCGGCCGACGTACTGCGCGCCGAACTGCGCCGGATACGCCGCCAGGGGTACGCCATCGTCGATCAGGAGCTGGAGGAGGGGCTGCGCTCGGTCGCGGTCCCGGTGCGCGACCGGGACTGCGAGGTGGTGGCGGCCGTGAACATCCCGGTGCACGCCAGCCGCAACTCCGTCGAGTCCGTGCGCCGCGACCTGCTGCCCCCGCTGCTGGCCACGGTCGCCCGGATCGAGGCGGACCTGTCCGTCACAGGTCGAGCACGAGGCGCTTCCCGTGGCACCGGGACACACAGATGAGCATGGTCTCGCCGGTCTCCCGCTCCTCGTCGGTGAGTACCGAGTCCCGGTGGTCGGGGGTGCCTTCGACGACGTCCGTCTCACAGGTCCCGCAGGTGCCCTCGGTGCAGGAGAAGAGCACCTCGACGCCCGCGGCCCGTACGGTGTCGAGCACGGAGACGTCCGCGGGGACGGTCAGTGTGTGGCCCGAGCGCTCCAGGACCACCTCGAACTCCGTGTCCCCGCCCGTCTCCTGGACCTTGGGCTGGAAGCGCTCGACGTGCAGCGCGCCCTTAGGCCAGACCGCGCACCGCTCCTCCACCGCGTCGAGGAGGGGACCGGGACCACAGCAGTAGACGAGCGTGTCCGGCTCCGGCGTGCCCAGCACGGAGTCGAGGTCGAGCAGCCCGGTCTCGTCCTGCGGAGCGACCCGCACCCTCTCCCCTCCTGCCGAGTAGCGGTTCAACTCCTCGGTGAACGCCATGGATTCGCGCGTCCGCCCGCCGTACAGCAGCGTCCACTCCGCGCCCGCTGCCTCGGCCGCCGCCAGCATCGGCAGGATCGGGGTGATGCCGATGCCGCCCGCGACGAAGCGGTAGCGGGGGGCCGGCTGGAGGGTGAAGTTGTTGCGCGGACCCCGGACCCGGACCTTGTCGCCCGCCGCCAATTGCCCGTGCACATAGGCGGATCCGCCCCGCCCCTCGGGCTCCCGCAGGACCGCGATCCGCCAGCCGCGACGGTCCGCCGGATCGCCGCACAGCGAGTACTGCCGCTCCAGGTCAGGGCCGAGGGCCACGTCGATGTGGGCGCCCGGCTCCCAGGAGGGCAGCTCCTCGTCCAGCGGATGGCGCAGGGTGAGGGCGAGCACGCCGTCGGCGGCCACCTCCCGCCGGTCGACGACGAGTTCGGCTTCGTACAGGGTCATCGTTCGTGTCCTCGGGCGTGCTCGGGGGAGTGGCCCTGCGGATGGCCGAGCATCCACTCCCACATCTCGATCGGGTCCTCCGAGCGGTGCTCGGCCCCGCAGTGACAGGTGCCGTGCAGCACGTCGGTGCCCGGCACCCAGTCGATGCGGTAGACCTCGCGGGTACCGAAGGGGGAAGGGGCGGTCACTGGACCTTCTCCATGGGCTTCTCGCCCTCCTCGACCAGCCGGGCCAGAATCCGGCGGGCGGCGAGACCACCGGTGTCCAGGTTGATGCTCAGCTCCTGGTACCCGGCCCGCTCGGTGCCCAGCGTCTTCTGCAGCAGGTTGAGCGCGGTGACGTCCTGCATCACGACCGTGTGGTTGAAGTCGTGCAGGAACGTGGTGACTTCCTCGTCCTCGCGCGCGAAGTCCCGGGAGACCGCCCAGAAGTCGTACACCTTGCCGTCGCCGGACGGTGTGATCGCGTACGTGATCTCGGTGTGGAAGCCGTTCGGGTCGCTGCCGTCCGCCTCGGGCAGCACGCCGACCGGCGCGATACGGCTGTGCAGGAGGTAGAGGCACGGCGCGTGGTACTCGATGTCCTGCCAGCGGGTGATGCGGCCCTCGATGCCGGTCGACCGTGCGTAGAACGGCGGGCACGCGGCGTCGGCCATGTGCCGGCTGACCCGCACGATGCCCGCGCCCTCGTCGACCTCGGTGGTGATCGGCGTCTCGGCGACCTCGGGCGTACCGATGTAGCCGCCGTGCAGGTACGTCTCGTGGGAGAGGTCGAGGAGGTTGTCGACGAGCAGCCCGTAGTCGGCGTCGATCGGCTCCATGCCGGAGACCGTGGTCCAGTCCGGCGAGTCCATGTGGCGGGCGCGCGGAATCGTCTGCGGGTCGGCGAGGGCCGGGTCGCCGATCCAGACCCAGACGAACGCGTCCTGCTCCACCACCGGGTACGAGGCGACGCGGGCCGTACGCGGAATGCGCTTCTGGCCCGGCACGTACACACAGGCGCCCGTCGTGTCATAAGTGAAGCCGTGGTAGCCGCACACGATCTTGTCCCCGTCGAGCCGGCTCTCGGAGAGCGGGTAGCGGCGGTGCACGCAGCGGTCGGACAGGGCGACGGCCGTCCCGTCGTCCTCGGTGCGGTAGAACACGAGGGGTTCGCCGAGGATCGTCCGGCCGAGCAGCTCCCGCCCGACCTCATGGGTGTAGGCGGCGACGTACCACTGGTTCCTGGCAAAAGCGATCATGTGAGGCATGGGCGGTCCCGTCCCGTTCGAGCGGGGCGCCGTCGCCCCGCGCTGCCGTGTTGGTCACCACACTCGTGAGGGGAGCCACGGCTCGGCAAGGCCGCTTCCGTCTGACGGAAGCGCTTGTCTTGTTCCGTGGTCCGTCAGGCGAGTGGCGTCTGCCGGACAAGCTCGGCCTCGGCAGTCAGGCCGGCGCGGAGGAGGGCGTGGGCCAATTTGTCGCGCCACTTCCCCTCACCGCGGGCACGGGCCGCCCGCGGCCCCAGGGCCTCGGCCAGAGGGTGCAGCCGAACCTCATGCAGGGCGTTGACGGTGCCGACGACCTCGTCGATTGCGATGCGCGGTTTGGCAACCTCCTGCATGACTGTTTCCTGTTGCCAGGTACACCCTCTGTCAGCGAGGAGACGAAGCAGCCTGGCGGTCTTCGAGCAGCGGTCCCTCCTGCGGCAGGAATCCCCGGAGAACACCGCACGCACGCCCTCCGCTCCCAGATTCGTCCCGCCCAGTGCGGCCATGACGTCGGCCACCTTCTCCACCGGTCGGTCGCCGGACGCGGACAGCATTTCCCACCAGAGCATGCGGCCACCACCACGTGCTCGGTCGCCGAGCGCCAGTTGTTGTGCCGTGTCGGCGACCGATGCGGGCTCCCGGAGCGACATCGCGGACAGTAGATTCTTCAACAGGTAGCCGTTGTTGCGGTTCTCACTGCTGAGCATTGTCTCCGCCAGCTTCGCGGCGTCTCCCGGTGGCCGGGCCGCGGCGAATGCGATGAGGAAGTTGGCCTCCCCGGCCAGACCGTCCTTCTCCAAGCAGCGCAGTGCGTGGAGGGCCTGAGGGACGGGACGCCGGGCCGCCACGGTCAGCAGCTCCTGCGCCTCGGCGTCCCGCTCAAGTGCCTGCAGCTCTCTGATGAGTTCAGGCAGCCGCTCCATATGCAGCCCGTGCTCGATCTCCGCCGATATCTGGGCGAGGCGCCAGGGCACGGGGCGCGGTTCCGGCTGGGGTTCCGGACGCTGTTGCGGTTCCTCGGGGTGTTGCGGAGGTCGCAACAACAGCTCGTGCGGACGCCAGTTGCTTGTCAGCAGCGTGGTCTGATGGCCGAGGCCCGAACTCGCTCGCAACACCGCGAGATAGAGGTCCTGCAGGGTTGCCTCGGCTATCACGGATCCATCGTCCTTGGTTTTCGCCACGGCTTCGCAGCGAAGCCGGCAGATCCATTTCCACGGGGGAATCCGCTGTCCCGCCAGGTAGCGCGACATGGCTCCCTTGTTGTAGGGGAGGCGCTTCGCGTACGCGTTCAGTGACTCGTCGAGAAGGAAGAACAGGTTCCGCAACGCCTCGGCGAGTGCCCGGTTCTGTACTGACAGATCCGCGTCCAGTTCATTGAAGCGCCGCATGCCAAGCCCCCCGACTCGCCCCGGATGTTGCGGACTTTTGGCAACCATTGCACCTGCCGCAACATGTACGCGCCGCGGAAACCTTGGTGGGACATCCGAAGTTCCAACGAAAGGCCCGCCCATGCATCGACGCAGCGAATTGATCGTCTTCCTCGCGGTCCTGGCGGCCGGCATCGTGTTCATCGCGTT
Organism: Streptomyces sp. NPDC050704; assembly: GCF_040654355.1. Classification (NCBI taxonomy): domain Bacteria; kingdom Bacillati; phylum Actinomycetota; class Actinomycetes; order Kitasatosporales; family Streptomycetaceae; genus Streptomyces; species Streptomyces sp. NPDC050704. Next base: position 51,270 of record NZ_JBFAHW010000056.1, read on the forward strand.
GGGAGTGACCCCCAATTCGCTCTCCACGGTCGCCATTGCGCTGAGCGGATTGTACGGCGCATACCGTCCCCGGAACCCTGGAAACGGCCCGGGAGAGGACAAGGATGACCGACAAGGGGGAAGTTGAGTGAAGTGCTAACCCTGCGACCTCTGCAAGCTCTACCGTGGACGCAGCGCACAACCCCGGATTCCGGGATGTGCCGGGCAGCCGGGGGGACGTATGCCGCTCACCACTCTCACGCCCTTGCCGAAATACCGCACGGACCTCGTCACGCGCCGGCTCTGCGCCGCGACGCACCTCGACCAGATCCTCGCGCGGGCGGTGTGGGAGGAATACGTCGAGGACGGGCTACAGGCGGTGGCGCTGCCGCAGGGGATCAACCTGGTCGCGTTGGTGCGACACACGGGGCAAGCCTTGGCCCGATGGCGGCGACGGGACAGGGGCCTGGCCGTGGCGGCACTCCTGCTGCCGATGGCGACGGCGCTCGCTCTGTGGCAGGTCGTCGTCGGGGCCCAGGATGCGGCCTCGATCGCGGCCGGAGTGGCCGCCGTCACGCTGGTGGCGGCCTGGGGTGTGGCGTACGAGGCCGAACTGAGCGCACGGCGGGCGGCGTTGAGACTCGGGCGTGAGGGAGCCCCGGTGACGGACCTGGCGCGGGCCGTCGACCCGGCGGTGGAACAGCGGCTGGAGTCGATGAAGCGGGCCAACTTCGTCGCTTACCACTCCGAAGTGGAGAGGATCAATCCCTTCGTGGGGAGCGGCTGGAGGATCACCGAGGCGGTCTGGGACGCGGTCGATGTGAGCCGTCCGGCCAAGGACGACCAGGGCAGGGAAGAGAAGATCATTCCCTTCGACGCCGCCGATCTGCACCACTACCTGGCCGTCGAGATGCCCAAGATCGTAGGGCTGGAGACGCTCCAGGCCCGTAATCGACTCTATGTCCGCGGACTCCATGTGGCGTACCTGGGGGCGGATGTGCTTCCGGACGCGACCCGCCCCCCGGCCGTCGTCGTGCCCAAGCAGTTGGTGAAGACCGGCGCGGTTCAGGCGGGCGCGGGCGCGGAGACATATCTGTGTCTGCGCATGCTGGGCCCTGGCGGACGTGTGGTGGTGACCATGCATCTGCGCGCCCATCTGCTGATGCCCCGACTGACGTGGGAGGTCACAGCGTATGTGATCCCGCCGTTGTCCGAGCGTTTCGATGCCGTGGAGTACGTGCCGACCGGCCCGGCGCGGCTCCGGTGGCACACCGTCCGCACGGTCAACCGGGGCTTCCGGCACACCCTGTTCGGCGCTCCGGGCAGGCTGAACGGGGAGAGCACGCGGCTGCGTCGTAAGGCCCGCAGGCTGAACCAGGTGCGCAAGGAGATCCGCAAGGGCCGGACGGACTGGGACTACGGCGCGGAGAACGGGCTGCGCGAGGCCGTCGCGGACTGGGAACGCATGGGATACATCGAACGGCGGGACACTTCGCACTACTTCAAACGGCTGGAGCAGGGCGTACTCCTGGCCACCGGCGCCTTTCTCAGAGAACACCGCGTCGACACCTCCGATTTCGAGGACACCGAGAAACGGATCGTCAACGCGCAGACCTACAACTTCGCCGGCCCGATCACCGGCCCCGCGCAATTTGGCAGCCACCTACAACAGGTCAACCAACAGCAGCCCACGCCCCCGCCAAGTGGAGGAAACCAGCCGGGTCCGCCGGGCCGTTCGTGAGTAGTTCCCCAAGGAGGCAGCACCCCATGAGCACCTTCAACTTCCACGGTCCCGTCAGCGGCGAGATCCAGGCGGGCGACCACAACACCCAGCACAACACCGTGTACAACAGCGGAATATCGACCGCCGAAGCGCTACGGCTTGCCACCGATCTCGTCCGTGAACTCGGCCCGGCGGCGCCGCCGGAGGCCGAAGCCGTGCGCGCCGAACTGGCCCGTGCAGCCGAGCGCCACGAGCCGCCCGATCACGGCCGGATCCGCGAATGGCTCAATACCGTGAGCCTGGGGGTCGGTACCGGCAGCAGTGCGCTGGTGCTGACCGAGGGCATCATGCGGGCCCTCGGCGGCTGACTTCCGAATGCTGTGCGGGGAACGCTGTACGGGCCGGTGACCGCGGCGGCTGGACCGCGACACCATGGTCAGGATGAATGGACCACGGCCTCTACCCCGTTGCCCAGATCCACCCCGAGGCCCGACCGCAGGGAGACCGAGCGGCCGGGTTCGACCTGTTGCGCCGTACCGTCTGTACGGCGGGCGTGCCAGACCTGCTGGGAACAGTTGGTCAATCCGAACTGGCCTGGGCGCTTCGGGTTCTCCGACAGCTCCGCGATGACGGCGGAGCGGGAGAAGTCGTGGCGCTTGGGCTCCGCCTCCAGATGGTGGGCGTAGAGACGGGCGTCGTGGCCCAGCCGAACCGTGCGAACGGCGCGCGGATGGGCGGTGGTGACCACCAACCGGGGCGGCATGACCAGTGTCTTCAGGCAGCTCCAACATGAGGAGGCTGTCAGCACGTCGGGCTCCGTCATGTTCTGACGCCCGCAGTCGGCACAGACAACGATGGTGTCGCGGATCTTGCTCAGCGTCTCCCGCCACTGCGATTCGCGCACTCGCCGGGACGGTTCCCTGAGCCCTTCCGTGAAACTGTGCACGAACAGATCCTGCAGGGCGGGAGGCGCGGCTCCCCAGGTGGCCAGCACAGTGGGCTGCTCATGCGAGTCGGGGCGGTTGGACGCATCGTGGGGATCGAAGACGAACACCGGGTTGGTGCCGTACAGCTTCTTCTCCGCCGCCTCGTCGAGACATCGGATACGTAACTCTGCGACGCCCTTGAGGGGATGATGGTTCATCAGAAGCATGAAGAGCAGGACGGCCAGAGAGTGCAGGTCCGTCTGGGTACTGGGCATCGCGCCGTCGTCGCCGCGCACCAGCTCCGGCGCCATGAACTCCATCGTGCCGGAGATGCCCGAGACGGCCCCCTCCACCACCGCGTTGTCGTTGTCGCACACCAGGACGTCCCCGCTGGCGGGGTCGAAGAAGATGTTGCCCCAGGAGATGTCGCGGTAGGCGACGCCCCGGGAATGCAGGGCTTTGTACGCCTCCACCATGTGGATCCCGGCGGTCACCAACGCCTGGTAGTGGGTGCGCACTTGACGGCGGAAGAGTTCTGGCAGACCCCGGAAGCGGTCCGGGCGCAGGTCCATCAGATAGCCGAAGCCTCCAGTGCTGTCGAGGACGACCTGCTGGGGCCAGAGAAACCGCTCGTCTGTGAAGCCGCGGCCCACTAGGTCTTCCACGATCTGCAGTTGCTGATCGGTGGCGCAGCCCGGGTAGTACCACTTCAGGGCGCGCTCCCCGGCGGGGGTGCGCACGTGGTAGACCTCTCCCTGTCCCCCGGAGCCCAGGAGATCGACAACCGTGACGCCCCAGCCGTCCTCGGCGGTGAGCGTGGTTCCGGTGGGGAGCATGCCGTTCGTCATTCTTCCTCCGCTCGGGTCCATGTGCTCGCCGCGGTGCCGCTTTTGCCTGCCACGGCACGCCAGGCCGCGGCCACCGTCGTGTCGTCCCCCGAGTACTTCGCCGCCTGGGCGAGCCACTTGGGCAGGTCACCCCCGACCGTCGAGGGACCCTGCTCCAGGAGTCGTTCATAGGTGCCCCGGACGAATTCCCGGTAGCCCTGGCGGTCCACGAAGCTCTTGGACAACCCGTCCGTCGAGAGCAGTACCAGTGCGGGCGAACTGTCCGGAGCGGTGATCGGGGACCAGTGCACCTGCATCAGCTCCCATGCCTGCCGACTGCACAGCGAATCCGTCTCGTCGCCCAACTCCGGTTGGCCGGAGTCGAGAGGAAGCCGGATGTTTCCCCAGCGGTCGACCATCGCCAGCTCGCCGTCACCGAGTTGCCAGCCGACCAGCAGCTCCGGGGTGATGACAGTGCCGATGAGCGTCGTCCCGTACGGCAGCAGGTCCTGCTGTCGCACCCGGTCCGGGGCGGGCTGCGTCGCGGCCAGTTCGGTGACGGTGCGGCGGGCGTGCTTCAGGACCTCGTCCTGCCAGAGCCGGACCAACTCGCGGGGCAGCCGGTCCTGGGCATGGGCCTTGAGCCGGGGCAGCCGGTCCTGGGCGCGGAGGACCCGCTCCGCGAATTCCCGGCCGAGCCGGACGAAGACCTCTACCGCGTACAGGGCGCCTACGTGGCTGTAGGCGTGGGCGGCTGAACCGTGCCCGTCGGCGACTGCCAGCACGGCCGCGTCCTGGCCGGGGATCCGGTCGGCGTACGCGAAGTCCTGGTACGTCTTCTTGTGGGGGCCGACCGCGTGTTCGCAGAGGGTCGTCCAGTGGTCTGCCGAGGACAGGCTGGTCGCGTCAGATGCGCCAGGCACGGTCACCACACATCGTCATCATCGTCGGCCGACGTCACCTTGGGCGGCGCGTACGGTGTGTAGCCGCCGAGCGTTTTGGCATCGGAGGCCGCCGCCATCGGGGTGGAGGCCGCCTTGACCGCCACGGTGGAGGCCCATCGAATCGCGGCGGCCAACTGCTTGGGGCTGTTGGCGTCGAGCGGCTCCAGCTCCGGGTTGGCGAGGAAGTCCTTGAGCATGGCCTTGTCGGCGTCCTCGCCGATGCTGATCGAGACCCGCACGGCGCGCTTGCCCCAGGGGGTGGCGTCGACCGCTTTGAGGCCGGAGCGCCAGTCGTCGGTGGGCTGCCCGTCCGATACCAGCGCGAGGACGGGCTTGAGTGCCCGCTCCGGCATGGGCGGCATCTCCAGCTCGCGGGCCACGAGCTTCAACGCCTCGCCGAGGTTGGTGGTGCCGTCCGGCTGTACGTCCTGCCAGTGGAAGTCCTCCACCGCGGTGGAGGACGGCTGAAGCCAGCGCGCTGTGGTGGAGAAGGTGAGGGCCCGCACCATCAGCGACGCGGCCGGATTGTCCTTGGCCACCGCCCGCATCTCGGGCAGGGCTTCCTTGATGGCGAAGTTGAGCGCGCCGATCTTTCCGTTGACCCCCATGGAATACGAGCAATCCAGTATCCAGAAGAAATGGACCGGACGATTGGCCATTGCTCCGCCGGGAATGTCACTCACGGTTCGTCCCCCTCAGTCAGATCGGCTAGCCGTTCGCAACAGCGAACACCAGGGCACCGAGGGAGAGCAGCACGACGGCCGTCGACACCACGAACATCCCGAACATCATGCGGCGTTGCCAGCACACGTGGGTGGGCACCAGCGCCATTTCCGGCTCCCCCTCCGCAGACTCGCTCTCTTCTGAGCTGCCCCATTGAAGATACTCGCGACGTTGAGCCGTCGTCAGGAGCTTTCGGCAACGCCGGGGTCCGTGGTAGGCCGTGGCGGAATCCGACCGGAAGCAACCGCTGCGGGGCTTTTCCTGATCCGCAGTCCGGTTCCGCGCAGTAGCCAGAGGACCGGCTCAGCCGCACGCCGCCGCTCGGTCTCGGAGGACTGCGCGCCGACGGCGTCCTCCGCACTCAGCGCGGTGAACAGACAGGCCCCGAAGTCGTGTTCGAGTGCGCGCACCAGATTCTCCAGTCCCACCTCCCGAAGCCACAGGTCGACGCCGTCACTCAGCTTCGGCAGCGAGCCCAGGCGATGGAGCACATCCCACTTGGTCACCACGACCGCCACCGGAGTACGGCGGCGGCGCCCCGACATAGCGGTCAACTCACCGGAGAGCCGTTCGTAGGTGTGCATCGGGCTCTCCGCCGACGGGGAGGCCAGATCGGCCCGAGCCTGCTGGTCGGAGGGCAGTCCGGCGTACACCGCGGGGTCGGCCAGCGCGTCCACCACCAGCACCAGGGCGTCGGCGTGGACGAGATACTCCTGCTCGCGCAGCTGCTGGGCGGACTCCAAATTCTCGCCCCGCGGGTCGTACAGGTACAGCAGCCGCTTGCGATGGCCCCTGCCGACGTACAGCATGACAGCGGTCGGCTGTACGGATGTCGTCTTGCCGATTCCGCCGCCGGAGGCCAGCTGGGCCGCGCCGCGCTGGTGGTCCCGGCGGTCCGCGTCCCGGGCGAATCGGACCGACAGCTCTCCGTAGTTCATCCGCGAGAGCAGCCCGGCGACCATTGCCTGCAGCAGCATCGACTTGCCGGAGGACGTGCCGCCGATCAGCGGCACGTGAACCAGCCGAGCCGAGCCGAGGCCGTCCGGGAGCGGGAGGGAGCACGCGGGGCATTCGGCGTCGAGCCGGTGCCGTCCGGTCAGGAAACTGGTCTGCAAACCCTGGCCGCACGCGCAGACGCGGCGCAGTACGCCGTAGCGGCCGGGCCGCAGCGAGTGGTGCGGACTGCGGCAGTTCGGACATCGGTACACGGGGAGCGTCACGGAGCGATAGCACCCAGGGTGGGGGCACTTCATCCGTATCCTTCCCACGGCGAGCCGGCCGGTGTCCAGAGCGCGCAGGCTCGCGGAGGCCAGGACCAGCGCGGCACAGACGGCGCATAGCAGCACCCCGAAGACCACTGTCGTGGCCACGGCGGTCGCGGTGGCGGCGAGGGTGCCCAGCAGTGCGCCCAGCGCGACGCCGATGCTGAAGAACCGCCGGAAGAACACCTCCCAGGGCCCCCGGATCCCGTAGGGCTTGCGGCGGGTGTCGCACATGGAGCGGAGCCGGTCCTTGACCCATACGTCCACCACGCGCCGCCAGATGTCGGTCGCGCCCGCCGCCGTGGCGCCGGCAGCGTCCGTCCATGCCTGCCGTACCCAGTAGGACGGATAGGCGGGTTCGGCTCCGCCGGGCGGGTGCAGTCGGGCGTCGTATGCTCCGGGTCGCCAGGGCCCCAGGTGCTCGCCCGTCACCTTGACGAACCACGTGTACGCGACGGGGGCGGCGCGCAGCAGGTTCCAGACGATCAACGGCGACTGGATGATGAGCAGAACGACGAGGAGCGACACCAACGGAGGGCCGGAGAAGAGCTCGGTCGGCGCCATCAGCCGTCCTCCGCTCCGGGGTGCGCCTCCACGGTGCCGGGGTCCGCGTCACGCCAGCTCCCTGACAGGCGGGCACCGCCCGCTCCGCTCCCGCGCCGACGGCCCCAGCGGCGGGCCAGTCCTGGCCGGTACCAGTGCCGCCACTGATCGGTCCAGGTGACGCCCACCTGGGCGAGATGCGACTCGGCCGCCGACAGATGCTCTTCCGGCAGCTTTCGTACGGCCGACTTCAGGAACTGATCGAGCAGGCGGAGCCGGACCCGGTCCCAGGCGGGGTTGAAGCCGCCGAAGCTGTTCCAGGCGATGAAACAGGCGGCAAGGTGGCGCGAATCGCGTTGCAGCCGGTCCAGCGTCACCGCACTCCGGGCCTCTTCCTCATAGACGGTCAGCAGGTCCGCGTCGCCGTGACGCACCAACTGCTCCAACTCGTCCCGCAGCACCATTGCGTCGACGCCGGTCCGCACTGTGCCCTCGGGGGAGGGGCCGCTGAGGATGCGGGCGACCATAACCCGGGCCAGCCTGCGTTCCAGGCTGTCGTCCAGCGGGCGGGCCCGGTCGCGCAGAGCGATGGCGTACGCCGTGAAGCCCCTCTCGGCATGGCCGGTGCGGATGTCCTCGGCGTGCAGCAGCAGGTTCAGCGCGTCACGCAGGCGTGCGTCGGTCAGTCCACTGCCCGGTGGAAGGGCGGTCAGCAGGGCCCGGGCCACGGCGGGGGCGTTCGGGTCGGCGGCGTCGGCGGTGAGCGCGGTGCGGGCCAGCGGGTCGTCGAGCCCACTGGCGGCCAGCAGGTCCGGCGAGGTCTGAGCCAGCAGCATCAGCGCGTCGTCCGTCGACGGCCGACACCCGGGCCAGGTCAGCAGAAAGGCGGTCCGCAGGAGGGACGGATCGGCGCCTTCCCGCGCCTGCGACTCCCGAATCAGATGGTTCATCAGTCGCAGTCCGCTGTCGGGGCCCTTCGGTCCGCGTCCCGCGGCCGCGACAGCGCGCAGATGGGGGTAGTCGGCGAGCTCCGACGGGTCCAGTGCGGCGTGCAGGTCGGCCAGCACGGGAACCACCGGCCTCGGATCGCCGGACAGGGCCACGTCGTTGAGGCGGTCGAGCAGGGCGCCGCGTACCCCCCGCGTCTCCTGCCCGGTCACCGCTGCCGCGACCTCTCCGGCGGTCGGATCGGAGCTGGAGCCTGGAGCGTCATCCGTAGCGGGGGCGAGCAGACGGTCGGCCAGTCGTACACCCAGCGCGGCCGGCGGCGGGTACCCGGCGAGGTCGGTGCGCAGTGTCCGGCCCAGGTTCAGCAGGGTGAGCAGCCGCTCCGTCGGCATGTCCGGGTCGGCGAGCCGTACGGCCAGCCGGGGACCCAGCTCGCGGGCCAGCTCGACGCAGGCCTGCGGGGTCAGCGCCGAGCCGAGGCGGTCTGGGACCGTGCCGCGGCCGTCGACGGCGGCGCGTACCGTGGAGCGCGCCAGTGGCTCGGTGACTTGGGGTGGCCACTGTGCCGCGAGGGTGTCCAGCAGCCGTGGCAGCGTGCCGTCACCCATCTCGCTGCTGTCGTTCTCCGCCAGCAGACCGGCCAAGAAGCGTTGCCAGAAGGGCACGTCCCCGTGATCCGGGTGGTGAAGCGCCCACTGAGCGCCGGCAGTCCGGCCGGTCTCCTCCAGAGCGATGCCCTCGTACAGTGCGCGGGACGCAAGTACCTCCGCGTCGAAGGGCGCCTCCCTGGCCGCCCGCAGCAGGAGGTCGGGCCGCCCAGCCAGCCAGACGCGGGCGGCCACCTCTGCCCAGGGCTCGGGCCGGGGCTCGCTGGAAGTGCCGCCGACGCAGTGGTGGAAGCGGAACTGGTGGCCCAGGTCGGCCGAGGCGTACCCGAATTCGGCGTCCGCGAGTACGCCCACGATCTGCTGGTCGGCGAGGTAGGGGCGGCGGGTGTATGTGGTGAAGGTCAGCGTCCTCGCGTACGCGGGCGGTAGCGCCGCACAGGCCAGAGCGACCCACAGCGCGACTGCCTCCGCACCCTCCTCGACCATCACCAGGGTGGGTGCCCGCTCGTCCTCGAACAGCCGCCGCACGTCCGACAGGAACGGCGCGAGGCGCTCGGCCCGGCGCCGGGCGAAGGGCGTGAGCGTCTGGTGTCCCAGCTGGTCGCCGCGGCGCATCGCCTCCAGGGGCGGCGCACCGTCCACCGGTGTGACGCCCTGCCAGTCCGGCGACTCCCAGGCCTCGATGGGTAGCATCCCGTCGGGCAGCCCGGCACCCGGCCGGACCAGCACGGCGTGCGCGTGAAAGTTGCCGTAGCGGCCGCTGTAGTCGGCGCCCGTGTAGCGGGTGCGGCTGAGTACTCCGGTGCCGTCGGGCAGCAGGCTGAAGCCGAACGCGACTGGGAAGGACGGCAGTTCGGCCTCGGTCGGGCGGGCCGGGGAGTCGCGCGGAGGTTCGTAGCCGAGCAGGGGCTCGGCCAGCCGGAGCAGGGCGGGATCGGTGTCGGGGCTGGTGGCGGTGAAGCGGAAACCGGAGCCGTCCGGGCCCGGTGGGGCGGAGGTGTAGTGCAGTTGACGGAGCGTCATCGAAGCTCACGTCCCTTCCGGGCGGTACGGGCCGTGCGGACGGGAAGCAGGCCACGCCGGCCGAGCACCCACAACAGTGGATCCTCGACGCGCAGCGGCCGGGGCCCCGACTTCGGGGCGTCCGAGGGCGATTCGGCGGGCGGCGGCGAACCCAGCGCGGAGAGGCAGAAGAGGCTGAACTCGGCGAAGTCACGGTCGAGTTGGCGGTAGAGCACCCCGCCGTCCCACTCGTCCAGGAGCGCCCGGGTGTCCTGGTCCACGGCGACTCGGTCCGCATCGTCCAGGGCTCCCGCGCGGACGGCCGGACGGCCCAGGGGCGAGCCGTGCGGCAGCCATGGGTGCAGTACATCGCTCTTGGTGATCGCCACCGCCAGGGGCGTGGTGACCTTGCCCTTGCCCTCCCCCCTGCGGCGGCCGCGCAGTTGGGCCGCAAGGTCGGCGGCGATCTGCTCGGGGGCGGTTTCCACCGGCGGTAACCGCCCCTCCATCTCGGGCGGCAGCTGCTCCCGCACGCTCCGCAGCTGGAGCGGGTCCACCAGCAGGATGACGCCGTCGGCCGCGGCGAGATAGGCGGTGTAGCGGTCCATGGCCTCGGCGCCGGCCAGGTCCTCGCCCGCCGCGTCGAAGAAGACCAGGGCGGTGTGTCTGCTGCCATCGCGCAGCCTGCCGACACCGGGACGTGGTGTACTCAGCCGGAAGATCAACGGGTCGTTGAAGCGCATGGCGGCCGGCTGGGTCGGGCCGGGCAGCAGCAGCCGGTGGTAGAGGTCGTCCTCCATGGCTCGGTAGCGCTGCTGCGTCGCGCTGCCCATAGTGGCCAGAGCCGCGTTGAACTCGCGGCCCACCCGGTGGCGCAACTCGTGGGCGAGCACGGTGACGTAGGTGCTCTTCCCGGCGCTCTTGGGGCCGATCAGGGCGATGATCCGGCTGCCCTGATCGCAGTAGTCACTGGGCAAGTCGTTATGGCAGTTGCGGCAGACCCGCACGGGGGTTCCCACTCCGCACGCGGGGCAGGGCGCGCGCCCACGTCCGGCGCGCAAGCCGCGTGGCGCGTCGAAGCAAGGACCTCGCTGGGCAGCAGGCCCGCCGGCCGGGACGCCGGTGAAGGCGGCCCATCTGCCGTCGCTCTCGGGCGCGCATGCGGTTGCCCCGCGCAGACCGGTGCGCGCCATCAGACAGCGGTACGGCAGCCGGGAGGCGCGGTCGGAGGTGAAGCAGTAGGGGCAGACGATCGTCGTCATGTCAGCGCACCACCAGTGTCTCGGGCGGCGGATGGTCCAACTGCGCGGTCGGAGCGCCGCCTCCGAGCAGAAAGCCGCGCAGTAGATAAGGTTTGGTCCTGCCGCGCAGGTCGATCTCGGTGCGCACCGGCTCTCCGGCGGCCAACCGGTCGCCGGCCAGACGTAATTCCTCGATGCCGTTCCGAGGTTGCATCGGGGCGATGCGCTCCCGGCCGACCAGCAGAAAGTCCGGGCAGTTCGTCGCGGCGGGGAGGGAATCCGGCAGTTCGGCCCGTACCTCGACCACGCGCCGTGCTCCGGCCCGCCAGCCCGGCTTGACCAGCCGGTAGGAGAGCCGTACCCGGGGGGGCAGCCAGATGTGTGCCTCTCCGGAGATCACGAACTCCGCGTCCCCGGAAGACAGCGGGGACACGGTCACGTCGAGCGCCTCGCCGTTCACCGCCAAGCTCAGGCCATCCCGCAGATAGGCGCTGCGGGTCACCCGTCGCTCCCGGGTCACGCCGGTCTGCCGCCATCCCACCAGGACCACGGGTGCCGGGTCGGGCCAGTCGAAGCCGAGCCGCACGGTGTCGTCCGAGCCCCGCTCGGCGGTGATGCCGCGGACCGGTGTCTGGGCCTCGACCAGCACACTGGGGCCGGCCACCGCGCGGCGGCCGAGAACCGTCACCGCGGTGATCCGCACCGAGGTGCCCGGGGCGGGGTCCAGCAGGGGAGAGGCCAGCGGTGGCTCCGGCGGCCTCGCGGTGAAGTCGTCCGGCAGCTCGGTGCCGGCCCGGGGAGGCGGTCCGCTCCACGGCACCAGCAGGACTTCCCCTTCCGGTGGCGGGAGCCAGCTGAGCCGCACCGCGCCGGTCTCGGTGTGCTGTTCTCCGGTCAGGGACTCGACGGGCGTCGGCCATTCCTCGACTCCCACGCCGGCGGTCACTCCGGGGGAGCAGACGATCCGCTGGTCGGGCCCCAGGTACTCGCAGCGGATCGTGTAGGAGTACGTCCCGGGCTTCAAAGGGCCGTCCTCGAAGCCGTCCTGACGGCATGGGACCTCGCTGGAGCTGCCGTCGTACGCGCGGATCGCGCGGATCGCCACCGCCGCGGCGGGAGCCCGCCAAGTGGCGCTCACACCGGGCCGCCCGGCGGTCAGCGCGAGGTCGTGCACCTCCGGGGCGACCAGCAGGGGGGCACAGATCCGGGGCTGCCCCGCGATCCGTCCGTCACGCAGCGGCAGGACCGCGTAGCGCACCCTGCTGCCGGGCACGGCAGCAGGGTCGGTCACCCGAGTCGCAGTGCCGGGCGGGCCGACGTCGGTGTGCTGGTGCGGGTTGCCCGGCGGGTGGCGCAGGACGCGGTAGAGCGTGGTTCCGCCCTGGCCGGTGGCGGCGTCCCAACTGACCGTCACTCCGTCGTGTCCGGCCTCCGCGCGGACCGGAAGGGGGCCCGCGCCCGCAGGTGCCCTGGCCTCCGCGGTCCGCAGCAGACCGGTCAGCGCCCTCGGTTCATCGACGGCGTACCGGGCTGTGTGCAGACAGAGAGCGGCAGCCTTTCGGTGTTCGCCCGCCCTGTGCAGGGCGTCCGCCCGTGCGAGCGCCTCCTCGGTGCCGGCACGCAGTTCGGCCACGGCCGACAACAGCCCGCGCAGTTCCTGATCGGCGACGACGTCGGCCAGCCGGGTCGCGAACTGTTCGGCTCGGCACAGCTGCCCTTCGGTCAGTGCGTCGAGGATGCCCTCGGCCGCCTCCCGGTCGAGCCGCCCGGCCGGTGCGAGGCACGCGGACACGGCGGCGACCAGCTCGGGGGCCTCGTCCTTGTCCACCCCCAGCTCCACGGCCGACCCGACACTGATCCCGTCGGGATGGTCCTGGAGCAGCAGAACCAGTTCGTGGACCACGACACGGCGCAGGCCCATCGGGTCCCGGCCGAGGATGTCCTCGGCCCGGTCGAGCAGCGCCAGCGCCTTCGCTTCATGCGGTGCGCCTTCGCGCCGCCAGTGTTCCCGCTGCTTCTCGATGTAGGCATGGTCGACGCGCAGCCACATCATGCCGCGCGCCCGGTACCAGAGTCCGTCGAGCACCTTGAAGCCGGGGCGCACCCCCCAGGTGCCCAGCAGCTCGGCCGTGTGCCGTAAGCCGAGGTCGCGCAAAGTCGAGGACCAGGCCGCGTGGTCGGTCATCCCAGGGGTCAGCGGCAGTTCGGGAGGTATCCACGCGCTCCCGTATCGGTTTCCCCGCCCCCCGTGATATGGCACTCCGCGTCCCCCCGAACGTCCGTCGTCCCGTCTGCCCGGCCTATGGGGTCGGTAGCTCCAGGACGAGCTGGAGAGACCATTTCAGCAGAAACGAACCGCGACCGTCCCAACCTTTGACAGGTCGGACCTGTCGGGCCGCGCCGGGACGGTCGGAGGAGACGAGCGGTGGCGCAAGGAGGGGAACATCTGAGCGATGTCTGCCGGAGCGCGGACTCCGAGCTGCCGGGAGAAAACCCACCACGACTCGGCAAGGCCGCTTCCGTGAGATGGAAGACGTTTCGGATGCCCGGCGGAAGGCGTGCCGGACGACAGCCGGGAGAAGCGCCTGCTCAGGTGCCGGCGCGCACCTCACGTACCGCTGTCTTTCACACAGGCGCCATACGACCCTTCCGTGACGTTTGTTGCTCCTGGAACACTCCTTTCGCACACGTTCCAGCAAGCACCCGCCCGGCAAGCGCACGCCCTTCCGCCCCGTCAGGACAAGAGGTCACCCAGCCATGCCCGACGTCAACAGGCGCCGTTTCCTTCAACTCGCAGGCGGCACCGCGGCGTTCACCGCGCTGTCGGACAGCATCGCCAAGGCCGCGTCGATCCCCGCGGGGTATCACCGCGGCACCATCGAGGACGTCGAGCACATCGTCGTCCTGATGCAGGAGAACCGTTCCTTCGACCATTACTTCGGCGCCCTGAGAGGCGTCCGCGGCTTCGGCGACCCGCACCCGGCCACCCTGCCGAGCGGCAAGTCGGTCTGGCACCAGTCGGACGGCACCAAGGACCTGCTGCCCTTCCACCCGGAGGCCGACGACCTCGGCATGCAGTTCCTGGAGGGGCTGCCGCACGGCTGGAGCGACGGGCACGCCGCCTACAACGACGGCAAGTACGACAAGTGGGTCCCCGCGAAGGGCGCCACGACCATGGCGTACCTGACCCGCGAGGACATCCCGTTCCACTACGCGCTCGCCGACACCTTCACCGTCTGCGACGCCTACCACTGCTCCTTCATCGGCTCCACCGACCCGAACCGCTACTACATGTGGTCCGGCTACACGGGGAACGACGGCAAGGGCGGCGGGCCGGTCCTCGGCAACGACGAGGTCGGCTACGACTGGACGACGTACCCCGAGCGCCTGGAAGAAGCCGGGGTGTCGTGGAAGATCTACCAGGACGTCGGCGACGGCCTGGACAAGGCCGGCTCCTGGGGCTGGATCGAGGACGCGTACCGCGGCAACTACGGCGACAACTCGCTGCTCTACTTCAACAAGTACCGCAACGCCAAGCCCGGCGACCCGCTCTACGACAAGGCCCGCACCGGCACCGACGCCCGCAAGGGCGAGGGCTTCTTCGAGCAGTTGACGGCCGACGTGAAGGGCGGCAAGCTGCCGAAGATCTCCTGGGTCGTCGCCCCCGAGGCGTTCACCGAGCACTCCAACTGGCCCTCGAACTACGGCGCCTGGTACATCTCCCAGGTCCTGGAGGCGCTCACCTCCGACCCCAAGGTGTGGGCGAAGACGGCGCTGTTCATCACGTACGACGAGAACGACGGCTTCTTCGACCACCTGGTGCCGCCGATTCCGCCGCGGTCCGCCGCGCAGGGCAAGTCCACCGTCGACGTCGAGCCGGACATCTTCGACGGGAGCGCGACCCACGCCGCGGGCGTCTACGGCCTCGGCCCGCGGGTGCCGATGCTCGTCGTCTCGCCCTGGAGCAAGGGCGGCTACGTCTGCTCCGAGACGCTCGACCACACCTCGATCCTCCAGTTCATGGAACGCCGCTTCGGGGTGCGCGAGCCGAACATCTCACCCTGGCGGCGCGAGATCTGCGGTGACCTCACCGCCGCGTTCGACTTCGCCCGCAAGGACACCAAGCCGGTCGCCCTGCCGGACACCGACGGCTACGAGCCGCCGGACAACGACCGCCACCCGGACTACAAGCCGACTCCGCCCGCGAACCCCATGCTGCCGAGGCAGGAGCGCGGCCTGCGGCTGGCGCGCCCGCTGCCGTACGTACCGCTGACCGACGGGAAGGCGGACCCGGCGGCCGGGACCTTCACGCTCACCTTCGCCTCCGGCCGGAAGGCGGGCGCCTCCTTCTACGTGACCTCCGGCAACCGCACCGACGGCCCCTGGACGTACACCACCGGGGCGGGCGAGACCGTCTCGGACACCTGGAACTCCGCGTACTCGAACGGCTCGTACGACCTGACGGTGCACGGGCCCAACGGCTTCCTGCGGGTCTTCAAGGGGCCCGGCAAGGCGGCCGGACCCGAGGTCACGGCGCGGCACGTCGGCGACGACGTGCGGCTGACCTTCACGAACAAGGGCGCCGCCACGGTGAACCTCAAGCTCACCAACGGCTATGGCGGCAGGCCCCAGTCGTTCCGGGTGCGGCCCGGCGCGACCGTGAAGCACACCGTGGACCTGCGGGTGAGTAAGCGCTGGTACGACCTCACCGTCGTGTCCGACGGGGACTCGGCGTTCCTGCGCCGGTTCGCCGGCCACGTCGAGAACGGCCGGTCGGGCGTCAGCGACCCGGCCTTCGGCCGCGCGCGGGACGTGCGATGAGTTCCGCATCACACGGACTGGTCACGTACCAGTGGGCTCGGGATAGTGTGCCCCGGTGACCACGCATTCGAACACTCCTGCAGGCTGGTATCCGGATCCTCAGGGTGCGCCCCAGACACTCCGTTACTGGGACGGCGCTCAGTGGACCCAGCACACCAACGCGGACCAGCAGCAGGCCCAGGCGGCTCACCAGGCGGGGCCCGTTCAGCCGGTCCAGGCCGCTCAGCCGGTCCAGGCCGCTCAGCCGGTCCAGCCTGTTCAGCCTGTTCAGCAGGCTCCGCAGCAGGCGGCCGGGTTCGATCCTCGTGTGCAGCAGCAGGTGCAGCAGCAGGCCGGGGTCACGCCGAACGCGGCCGGTGGCGGCACACTGTTCACCGAGCCGGTCCTGGTGGTGAACCAGAAGGCCAAGCTGATCGAGCTGACCAACGAGTACAAGGTCATGGACCAGCAGGGCAACCAGCTCGGCTCGGTCGTGCAGGTCGGCCAGAGCGCGCTGAAGAAGGTGCTGCGCTTCGTCGCCAGCCTCGACCAGTTCATGACGCACAAGCTGGAGATCCGCGACGCGTACGGCCAGCCGCAGCTGCTGCTGACGCGGCCGCGGAAGTTCATGAAGTCGCGTGTGATCGTGACGCGTCCGGACGGCTCGCCGCTCGGTGAGATCGTCCAGCAGAACATGATCGGGAAGATCAATTTCGCGATCAACTCCAATGGTCAGCAGGTCGGCGCGATCAAGGCGGAGAACTGGCGCGCCTGGAACTTCGCGATCGTCGACCACGCGGACAACGAGGTCGCCCGGATCACGAAGACCTGGGAAGGTCTCGCCAAGACGATGTTCACGACCGCGGACAACTACGTCCTGCAGATCCACTACCAGCTTCCCGAGCCCCTGCTGAGCCTCGTGGTGGCGACGGCGCTGACCGTCGACACGGCGCTCAAGCAGGACTCCCGAGGCCTGGGCTGACCTGACGCCGGACACGAAGGGGGCGGCCGGCGCGTATACCCAGTACG